>NZ_JBFTQY010000025.1:0-73503 GCF_056399245.1 Rhizobium sp. 01N447_2 | reverse complement strand
ATCTTCTGCTGGGCGCCGAGGCCGTCGCAGGTCGGGCAGGCGCCGAACGGGTTGTTGAAGGAGAAGAGCCTGGGTTCGATCTCGGGAATGGTGAAGCCGGAGACCGGGCAGGCGAATTTCTCCGAAAACAGCACGCGTTCATGCGTCTCGTTCAGCGACTTGTTCGCTGAACCGCCGGCCGATGTCTCCTCCGGCGGCAGCGGCTTGTCGGCGAATTCGGCAACCGCCAGCCCGTCGGCAAGCTTCAGGCAGGTCTCCAGACTGTCCGCCAGGCGCGCCGAAACGTCCGAGCGCACGACGATGCGGTCGACCACCACGTCGATGTCGTGTTTGTACTTCTTGTCGAGCACCGGCGCCTCGGCGATCTCGTAGAACTGGCCGTCGACCTTGACGCGCTGGAAGCCCTTCTTCATCAACTCCGCCAGTTCCTTCTTGTATTCGCCCTTGCGCCCGCGCACGAGCGGCGCAAGGATATAAAGACGGGTGCCCTCGCCGAAATCGAGGATACGGTCGACCATCTGGCTGACGGTCTGGCTCTCGATCGGCAGGCCGGTCGCCGGCGAATAGGGAACGCCGACGCGGGCAAAGAGCAGGCGCATATAGTCGTAGATCTCGGTCACGGTGCCGACCGTCGAGCGCGGATTGCGCGAGGTGGTCTTCTGCTCGATCGAGATTGCCGGCGACAGCCCGTCGATCTGGTCGACATCGGGCTTCTGCATCATCTCGAGGAACTGCCGGGCATAGGCCGACAGGCTCTCGACATAACGCCGCTGGCCCTCGGCATAGATCGTGTCGAAGGCGAGCGAGGATTTGCCCGAACCCGAAAGCCCGGTCATGACGATCAGCTTGTTACGCGGCAGATCGAGATCGATGCTCTTGAGATTATGCTCGCGCGCGCCGCGGATGGAGATCGTCTTCAGTTCGCTCATCGTCTCTGCTTTGGTTTTCTGGATGACAGCCCTTATTTAGTGATGCCGACGGGCGAGTCGAGGCTGAATATCCGCAAGGGCTCAAGGTTTTCGATTCTGTTGACAGGATCATACGGATAAACTAGAACAAATAAAGAACAAAATTCCTGATGGATGCATGCGGCGTTCTGATGGATAAACATGTGGATTAAATGCCGCCCATGCGCATCGGCGGTCCGTGATGGTTTAAGGTGCGCCGATCGATTAAACGCCGCCGGGCAGGGCGGCAGGCAGGGTGAGAAGCATGGCTGGTAGCGTGAATAAGGTAATTCTGATTGGAAACGTCGGTGCAGACCCCGAAATCCGCCGCACTCAGGATGGCCGGCCGATCGCCAATCTTCGTATCGCGACCTCGGAGACCTGGCGCGACCGCAATTCCGGCGAGCGCCGTGAGAAGACCGAATGGCACACTGTCGTCGTCTTCAACGAGGGCCTCTGCAAGGTCGTCGAGCAATATGTGAAGAAGGGCGCCAAGCTCTATATTGAAGGCCAGCTGCAGACCCGCAAGTGGCAGGACCAGCAGGGCCAGGATCGCTACAGCACGGAAGTGGTGCTTCAGGGTTTCGGTTCGACGCTGACGATGCTCGACGGCCGCGGTGAAGGCGGCGGCGCGAGCGGCGGCCGTGGCAGTGCCGGTGGCGGCAACGATTATGGCGACGATTACGGCGCCCCGGCTCCCGCCTCATCACCGAGCCGCGGCGGTGGCGGCGGCAGCAACTTCTCGCGGGATCTCGACGACGATATCCCGTTCTGATCGGTAGCCTTTCCTGGCTTACTGAAAGACTTGAGAGAGCATGATGCCTTGGATGGCGTCATGCTCTTTTTCGTTGATCTCTCGGCAGATGATTTGAGCCCGGGTAGGCGCCCCTTTTCAATGCGGCGTCGCGCTGATCAGATTGAACGCCGACTTAGCTCCGTCGACGACGAATTGTGCGGCGAGCGCTGCGAGGATGACGCCAAGAAGCCGTGTCAGGATTGCCCGGCCGGTGACGCCGAGGAAACGGTCCAGCCTTTCGGCGATGAGCAGCATGAGGAAGGTCAGCAGCAGATTGGCGGCAATGACGCCGATCAATTGCGCTTTCCCGATCGAGGTGGCCAGCGTGCCGGCAAGCAGGATCGTCGCCGAGATCGCACCCGGACCGGCAATCAGCGGCAAGGCGAGGGGGAAGACCGCGATATTCTCGATGTGATCCTTGGTGATCGCCGCCTCGGTCGCCTTCTCCTTGCGCTCCTGCCGCCTCTCGAACACCATCTCGAAGGCGATCCAGAACAGCAGCAGCCCGCCGGCGATGCGGAAGGCGCCGATCGAAATCCCGAGCACGCCGAGAACGCCGGCGCCGAACAGCGCGAAGACGGCGAGGATGATGAAGGCGATGGTCGAGCCGCGCAGCGCCACCTGCGTACGCTCGCTGCGGCTCATGCCTGTCGTCAGGCCTAGGAAGATCGGTGCGAGCCCCGGCGGATCGATGGTGACGAGCAGCGTCGTGAAGGCGTTGATCAATTGGTCGGCGCTTGCCATCGGCTCTCCGGAACCCCATATGGGTGTGTGGTTTTTTATGATTGTGAAGCGGGGATTCCGATTTGGCAAATATCCCGCGGCGGCCCGCAGCGGATTTGTCCGGTCTGGCCGCGCAACTTGTATGTTTTACCGTCTTTAAGCCGCAAAAGCCTGTTCAAAACGCGCTGTGAAATTGGCGTGGCAACAGGCTTTCCGCTATAAATCTTCAAGTGATTCTAGAAGAGATCGTGATCTGTTTTGACTGAGCAAACACCCCCCGGCGGCGGGAAGCTCCCGCCAGGCATCGAGCCCATCTCCATCATGGAGGAAATGCAGCGGTCGTATCTCGATTACGCCATGAGCGTCATCGTCAGCCGCGCGCTGCCCGACGTGCGCGACGGCCTGAAGCCCGTGCACCGGCGCATCCTCTACGGCATGTCCGAGCTCGGTATCGACTGGAACAAGAAATACGTCAAATGCGCCCGCGTCACCGGTGACGTGATGGGTAAATTCCATCCGCACGGCAATTCCGCGATCTATGATGCGCTCGCCCGCATGGCGCAGCCCTGGTCGCTGCGTCTGCCACTGATCGACGGTCAGGGTAATTTCGGCTCGGTCGATGGTGATCCGCCGGCGGCCGAACGTTATACCGAATGCCGTCTGGAAAAGGCTGCCCACTCGCTGCTCGACGATCTCGACAAGGAAACCGTCGATTTCCGCGACAACTACGACGGTACGCTCTCCGAGCCGGTCGTGGTGCCCGCCAAGTTCCCGAACCTGCTCGTCAATGGCGCCGGCGGCATCGCCGTCGGCATGGCGACCAACATCCCGCCGCACAATCTCTCCGAAGTCATCGACGGCTGCGTCGCGCTGATCGACGATCCGGCAATCGAGCTGCCGGAACTGATGCAGATCATTCCCGGCCCCGATTTCCCCACAGGTGCGAAGATCCTCGGCCGTGCCGGCATCCGATCCGCCTATGAGACCGGCCGCGGATCCGTCATCATGCGCGGCGTTGCCGCCATCGAGCCGATGCGCGGTGACCGCGAGCAGATCATCATCAGCGAGATTCCCTACCAGGTGAACAAGGCGACGATGATCGAGAAGATGGCCGAGCTGGTGCGCGACAAGCGCATCGAAGGCATCTCCGACCTGCGCGACGAATCCGACCGCCAGGGTTATCGCGTCGTCGTCGAGCTGAAGCGCGATGCCAATGCCGAGGTCATCCTCAACCAGCTTTATCGCTATACGCCGCTGCAGACGTCCTTCGGCTGCAACATGGTGGCGCTGAACGGCGGCAAGCCCGAACAGCTGACCCTGCTCGACATGCTGCGCGCTTTCGTCTCTTTCCGCGAGGAAGTCGTTAGCCGGAGAACGAAATTCCTGCTGCGCAAGGCGCGTGACCGCGCCCATGTGTTGGTCGGTCTCGCCATTGCCGTCGCCAATATCGACGAGGTCATCCGCGTCATCCGTCAGGCGCCCGATCCCCAGTCGGCCCGCGAAGAACTGATGACCCGTCGCTGGCCGGCGGAAGATGTCGAAAGCCTGATCCGTCTGATCGACGATCCGCGCCATCGCATCAATGAGGACCTGACCTACAATCTGTCGGAAGAGCAGGCCCGCGCCATCCTCGAACTGCGCCTTGCCCGCCTGACGGCGCTTGGCCGCGACGAAATCGGCGACGAACTCAACAAGATCGGCGAGGAAATCAAGGATTACCTCGATATTCTCTCCTCGCGCGTCCGCATCCAGACCATCGTCAAGGATGAACTCATCGCCGTCCGCGACGAGTTCGGCACGCCGCGCCGCACCGAGATCGTCGATGGCGGTCTCGAAATGGACGACGAGGATCTGATCGCCCGTGAAGACATGGTCGTCACCGTCTCGCATCTCGGTTATATCAAGCGCGTGCCGCTGACCACCTACCGCGCCCAGCGCCGCGGCGGCAAGGGTCGCTCCGGCATGACCACCCGCGACGAGGATTTTGTTAGCCGGCTATTCGTAGTCAATACTCACACGCCGGTGCTGTTCTTCTCTTCGCGTGGCATCGTCTACAAGGAGAAGGTCTGGCGCCTGCCTATCGGCACGCCGACCTCACGCGGCAAGGCGCTGATCAATATGCTGCCGCTCGCACCCGGTGAGCGTATCACCACCATCCTGCCTTTGCCCGAGGACGAGGCGAGCTGGGACAATCTCGACGTCATGTTCTCGACGACGCGCGGCACGGTTCGCCGCAACAAGCTGTCGGACTTCGTCCAGGTCAACCGCAACGGCAAGATCGCCATGAAGCTCGAGGAGGAGGGTGACGAAATCCTCTCCGTCGAGACCTGCACGGAAGATGACGACGTGCTGCTGACGACGGCGCTTGGCCAGTGCATCCGCTTCTCCGTCGACGACGTCCGGGTCTTTGCCGGCCGCAACTCGATCGGCGTGCGCGGCATCAATCTCGGCGATAGCGACCGCATCATCTCGATGACGATCGTCGGTCATGTCGATGCCGAGCCGTGGGAGCGTGCTGCCTATCTCAAGCGTTCCGCCACCGAACGCCGGGCGACGGGCGTGGATGAAGAGGATATTGCGCTGGTCGGTGAAGAGGTCACCGAAGAGGGACAACTCTCCGACGAGCGCTATGACGAGTTGAGAGCACGCGAACAATTCGTGCTCACCGTCTCCGAAAAGGGCTTCGGCAAGCGTTCGTCCTCCTACGATTTCCGCATCTCCGGCCGCGGCGGCAAGGGCATCCGCGCCACCGACACGTCGAAGACCGGCGAGATCGGCGAACTGGTCGCGGCCTTCCCTGTCGATGACGGCGACCAGATCATGCTGGTCTCCGATGGTGGTCAGTTGATCCGTGTGCCGGTCGGCGGTATCCGCATCGCCAGCCGCGCCACCAAGGGCGTCACCATCTTCTCGACGGCCAAGGACGAGAAAGTCGTCTCGGTCGAGCGCATCAGCGAGCCGGAGGAGGATGAGACGGAAGAGGCTGTCGAGGTCGTCGAAGGCGCCCCCGCTATGGACGAGGGTGCTGCCGGCGAAGGTGGCGGTGACGAAGCGCCGATTGCCGATGGCGATCCCGCCGGGCCTGCCGAGGAATGATCAAATGAACTGGGCGGCTTCGAGCCGCCCTTTTCTTTTCAAGCCGCCGTTTTTCTTTTCAAACCGGATGATCGTTGAGGACGACACCAAAAGAAAAAGCCGGACGCTGGGTAGCATCCGGCTTTGAATGGCCCTGGCGACGGAAGGGTGCCGCTCAAGGGTGGGAGAGGGTAGTAAGAAAGGAACGTCAGAATGCTCTATGGTTTTCGTTCAGAGCCTTCACCTCTTCGCCTTCGCGCCGGAGCGCTGAAATCGTCGAGGCCACAGACACGATGAACATGACGCTGATAAGGGCGGTGAGCACTGTCAAGATCGTGAACATAGGCATTCCTTTCCTGGGGAGTTGCGTTCTCGCCCCTCAGTACTGGCCCAGCACGGCCGTGCGGGCCGAAGCATAGGGACCATAAACCTTGGACGTATCGACCTTCTGATCATAGAGAGCGACAGTTGCGGTCAGCATGCCCGTGACCATTACCATCCAGAGCACGTTAATCATCGTAATCTTGCCGGGCATTTTTATTCCTTCCGCGCCGCATCTATGTATCGGTTGAATGAACGCATCCGCCTGTAAATGGTTCCGCCGGATGTTGATCGGGTGTTTACCAATGCCGATCTGAAGCGACCTTGAATGTCTCGTTCATCTGGCATTCAGATTCGAAGCTCGTTTTTTTCACGCAGCCGGCCCTGAGCGCGCACGATCGCTGCATGCTCTGCAAGCTCCGGCCGCACCCAGCTCATCTCGTATCGATCGGCGAAATAGCCATAGGCCATCTCGGCGACGAGGGAGGAAACGACGGCAAGTACAACGAGCACGATTAGCATGGACCTGGTCTTTCGGGGAGCGCCGGATGTCGGAATGGCATCGGCTGCTTTGATGATCGGAGTTAAGCAGATCGCGTCTGAAACGGCCTTGAACGGCACATTCATCCGCCGTTCAGCCGCCCGGAACGACTGGCCAAATCACTTGCGGCAAGGCAGCATCCGTGACAAAAGGCGTCAAACCAACGGTCAGGCCACATGACGACAGCTTTCTATCCGGGGTCCTTCGACCCGATCACCAATGGGCATGTGGATGTTCTGGTCCAGGCGCTCAACGTCGCCGAAAAGGTGATCGTCGCGATCGGCATCCATCCCGGCAAGGCGCCGCTCTTCTCCTTCGAGGAGAGAGCTGAACTGATCCGCCGTTCTCTGGCTGAAGCGCTGCCTGGCAAGACCGGCGACATCACCGTCGTCGCCTTCGACAATCTGGTCGTCGATGCCGCTCGCACCCATAGCGCCACGCTGTTGATCCGCGGCCTTCGTGACGGCACCGATCTCGATTACGAAATGCAGATGGCCGGCATGAACCGGACGATGGCGCCTGATATCCAGACCATCTTTTTGCCGGCGGGCACGGCCTCCCGGCCTATTACCGCCACATTGGTTCGCCAGATCGCCGCCATGGGCGGCGATGTCAGCGCTTTCGTGCCGGCCGCCGTCTTGCAAGCCCTCACATCCAAGCGCCCAAACTAGTAAGAACAAAGACTAGGCGGATACCGCCGCAACGGAGCTCATATGAAACTCTTCTATCTCGCATTTGCCGGCGTGCTGTATCTCGCCTCCTTCGCGGGGGATGCCTTCGCCCAGTCGGCCGATCACTATCTCACCATCCAGCTGAAGAACGGCCCTATCGTCATCCAGCTCATGCCTGAGGTGGCGCCGAAGCATGTCGCCCAGATCGAGGCGCTGGCCAAGAAGGGCGAGTATGACAACGTCGCCTTCCACCGCGTCATCGACGGCTTCATGGCCCAGACCGGCGACGTCAAATACGGCAACATGGAGAAGGGCTTCGATGCGAGCCTTGCCGGCACCGGCTCCTCCGATATGGCTGACATTCCGGCCGAGTTCTCCAAGACCCCGTTCGTGCGTGGCACGGTCGGCATGGCCCGCTCACAGGATCCGAATTCCGCCAATTCGCAGTTCTTCATCATGTTCGCCGAGGGTTCGTTCCTGAACGGCCAGTACACCGTCGTCGGCAAGGTCGTCTCCGGCATGGAGAATGTCGACAAGATCAAGAAGGGCGAAGGCCAGAACGGCGAAGTCAGCAATCCCGACCGGATGATCAAAGTCACCCTGGGCAAGAAGTAAGTTACGAGAGAAACAAGAGGAGAAGACAAATGGCCGAGATCAAGGATCCCGAAAACACCGTCATTCTGGAAACCACCAAGGGCAAGGTTGTCATTCAGCTTTTGCCGCAGGTCGCCCCGGAGCATGTCGCCCGCATCAAGGAACTCGCCCGCGAGAAGGCCTATGACGGCGTCGTCTTCCACCGCGTCATCCAGGATTTCATGGCCCAGACGGGCGACGTTGAATTCGGCAAGAAGGGCTCGGAAACCTTCAATCCCAGCCGCGCCGGCATGGGTGGCTCGTCGAAGCCGGATCTGAAGGCTGAATTCTCGGCGACCACGCATACGCGCGGCACCTGCTCGATGGCCCGTTCGCAGAACCCGAACTCGGCTAATTCGCAGTTCTTCATCTGCTTCACCGACGCGCCCTGGCTGAACAAGCAGTATTCCGTCTGGGGCCAGGTCATCGAAGGCATGGACAACGTCGACAAGATCAAGCGCGGCGAGCCGGTTTCCGATCCGGACTCGATCGTCTCCATGCGGGTTGCCGCCGACGTCTGATTGTGATTTCTGCTGAAACCCGCCTTTGCGCATAGCTGCGTGGGGCGGGTTTCGCTTTGCCTGAAAGTGCCCTGATGCGCGTAGACCTTTTCGATTTCGATCTGCCCGATGAACGCATCGCGTTGAGGCCCGCCGAGCCGCGCGACAGCGCGCGCCTGCTCGTCATCGATCCGAATGCGGAAAGCCACCTGTCGGACCATCGCGTCGGCGATCTCACGTCGTTCCTGCGGGCCGGCGACGCGTTGGTCTTCAACGATACCAAGGTCATTCCCGCCCAGCTCGAGGGCATCCGCCATCGCGACGGCGCCGGCGGCCAGCAGGTGTCTGCCACGCTGCACATGCGCACCGGCCCCAGCCGCTGGAAGGCCTTCGCCAAGCCCGGCAAACGCATCAAGGAGGGCGACCGCATCTCCTTCGGCCATTCCGGCGAGAGCTGCTTCTTCGGCTCGCTTGATGCCACCGTCGAGGAAAAGGGCGAGGCCGGCGAGGTGACGCTACTGTTCGATCTCTCCGGCCCGGCGCTTGACGAGGCGATCGCCGCCGTCGGCCATATTCCGCTGCCGCCCTATATCGCCGCCAAGCGTCCTGAGGACGCGCGCGACCGCGCGGATTACCAGACGATCTATGCCCGCGAGGAGGGTGCCGTTGCTGCCCCGACCGCCGGCCTGCATTTCACGCCAAGGCTGTTCGATGCGCTCGACAGAGCCGGCATCGAACGCCATTTTGTCACGCTGCACGTCGGCGCCGGCACCTTCCTGCCCGTCAAGGCCGACGATACCGCTGATCACAAGATGCATCTGGAAAGCGGCACCGTCAGCGCCGAGACGGCAGCACGGCTGAACGCCGTCAAAGCAAGCGGCGGGCGCATCGTCTGCGTCGGCACGACCTCGCTGCGGCTGATCGAAAGTGCGGCCGAAGAGAGTGGCGAAGTCCGCGCCTGGAGTGGCGCCACCGGCATCTTCATCACGCCGGGTTACCGCTTCAAGGCGGTCGACATGCTGATGACCAATTTCCACCTGCCGCGCTCGACGCTCTTCATGCTGGTCTCGGCCTTTGCCGGCTTCGAGACCATGCACGCGGCTTATAAACACGCCATTTCGACGGGCTACCGCTTCTACTCTTACGGCGACGCGAGCCTTCTTTTCCGGAAAGACAAATGACAGACAACTTCCAATTCACCCTGAAGAAGACCGATGCCGGCGCACGCTTAGGCCAGATCTCCATGCCGCGCGGCGAGATCCGCACGCCGGCCTTCATGCCGGTCGGCACCGTCGGCACTGTTAAGGCCATGTATCTCGACCAGGTGCGCGAGACCGGCGCCGATATCATCCTCGGCAATACCTATCACCTGATGCTGCGCCCGACCGCCGAGCGTGTCGCCCGTCTCGGCGGCCTGCATAAGCTCATTCGCTGGGAGCACCCGATTCTAACGGACTCTGGCGGTTTCCAGGTCATGTCGCTGTCCGGCCTGCGCAAGCTCGACGAGCAGGGCGTCACCTTCAAGTCGCATGTCGATGGTAGCCTCCACCATATGTCGCCAGAGCGCTCCATCGAAATCCAGGGGCTGCTCGGCTCCGACATCCAGATGCAGCTCGACGAATGCGTGGCGCTGCCGGCCGAGCCGAAGGAGATCGAGCGCGCCATGGAAATGTCGCTGCGCTGGGCCGAGCGCTGCAGGGTCGCCTTCGGCGAGCAGCCCGGCAAGGCGATGTTCGGCATCGTCCAGGGCGGCGATATCCCGGCACTGCGCATCCGCTCGGCCGAGGCGCTGAGCCAGCTCGACCTCAAGGGCTATGCGATCGGCGGCCTGGCGGTCGGCGAGCCGCAGGACGTCATGCTGCAGATGCTGGAAACGACGCTGCCGGTACTTTCTCTGGAAAAGCCGCGTTACCTCATGGGCGTCGGCACGCCGGATGATATCCTGAAATCGGTCGCCCGCGGCATCGACATGTTCGACTGCGTCATGCCGACCCGCTCCGGCCGCCATGGCCTGGCCTTTACCCGCCGCGGCAAGGTCAATATCCGCAATGCCCGCCATGCCGAGGATATGCGCCCGCTCGACGAACAGTCGAATTGCCCGGCCTCGCGCGACTATTCGCGTGCCTATCTGCACCATCTCGTCCGCTCCAACGAGGCGCTCGGCGGCATGCTGCTCTCCTGGCACAATCTCGCTTATTACCAGGAACTGATGCAGGGCATCCGCAAGGCGATCGCCGAAGGCCGCTTCGCCGATTTCATGGCGGAAACACAGGAGGAATGGGCGAGGGGCGACCTCCAGCCGGTGTAAGCTATTTCGCTCCCGCATTGCTTGCCGCGGGGACCGCAGACGCCCGATTTGGCGCAACCATCATTTTGAGCTTTTTGCGCACTGGCTCGTCGAAGCGAATGGCGACGATCCCAGCCGCAATGAAAATCGCTATCACGACGACCATACCGGATGCCGGAGAAGCCGGAAGGTCAAAGCCCTTTTGCCGCAGTGACTGCAGCAGACTGAAGATGGGCCCATGTAGAATATAAATCGGATAGGAAAGCCTCCCCAGCCAACGGAATAGCAGCTCGACCAAGCCGGTCTGCCTTGTGCGCATCGCAAGCCAGACAATGGCCGGAAAGACTACGAGGCATAATAAGAAATCAAAATACGGGAAACCGAAGAACGTGCTGGCCGATATGCCTGTGATGAAGATCAGGCATCCACACAGAAGAAGGCCGACAATGTTGCCGCTATTGGCCGTAGTCGGGTTCTGGATATCATATAGCCTGTAGAGGCAGATCCCGAGCGAGAACGAGAACAGCACCCTTGAAAAGCCAAATATGAAGTAGCCCGGCTGGTGACCGATGTCGAGGTTGCCTCCGACCAATGCCCCGCACATGGTGATGCCCGCAGTCCCCAAGGCGATGGCGAGCAAGCTTCTGAGTGACAGTCGTATTAGAAGGACGGAGAATAGCATCCCTGCCCAGAGCTCGAAGAAGAGCGACCAGCTAGGTTCGTTGAAAGGAAAGAGACTTTCCAGGTTTGTGCTTGGAATGAGCAGGATCGCCTTCAGCAGAAGGCCTGCCAGAGTGAAGTAGTCCAGCCCGTTTTGAAGTGCATAGTTGAAAAGGCCAATCGGAAGCGAAAGAAGATAAATTGGATAAAGCCGAATGATACGCTGCAGCAGAAATCCGGCGGGCGAAATCTGTCCCGTTGTCAGCTGCCTCTCATATGAATTTGCAAGAACGACGCCGCTCAATAGAAAGAAGAGGTCAACGGCAAGGTAACCGATATTCGCCGGTATCGGACCCAGCGTACCACCCGTGTGAAGGAACATGACCACGACAGCCGCAATTCCTCGCAACGCCTCAAGAGCTGTGAAAAATTGTTTGCCAGTCTTCAATATAACAACCCTCCGTTGGTATTTTGTTACTCCTGGAGGATTTCTAAATCGTTAGCGCAACGAGGCCGTGTAATCGATTGGGTCCTGTCGAAGAGAGGAGACAGCGCGTCAGATGCCCTTGCTGTCCGCGTCCGGCATGATCTGCACGCCGTTGATCCTGTAGCTGCCGTCCGGCTGGCGGGTGATCTGGTAGATCGCCGTCCAGTCCTTGCCGTCACGGCCCGAAATCAGCACCTCGTGATAGATCAGCGCGCCGTTGTCGATCGAGCGGCTGCGCCCGAAGGCGTAGTTGCCTGGGTGATAGACCGGCTCGTAGCTCTTCTTCACCATGGCGAAGAACAGGTTCTTGTCGGGATACATCGCCCTGATGCCGGGCGCGGCGAAGGAATAGGCGGTCTCGGCATCGTCCTTGAGGAAGGCTTTGATCTGTTCCTCGATCATCGTCCGCGTCGTGTCGATCGGATCTTCGGCGCGGGCCGATACGGGGGAGAGGGCGGATGCGGCACACAGGATGAGAACTGCGAAGAAGGCGCGCATGGATTGATCTCCGGCTCTATCGGGGGAATGATCCCCCGATAGGCAGAAGTGTAGGCGATTTCCAGAGCAATGCCAGCAAAAGTGCGCAGCGGTTTTGCGTCCGGAATTGCGCAAAACAAAAATCTAGAGCGGTTCTGCGCTTCCATGAAAAGCTGTACCGCTCGAGCGCAAGAAAAGCGGACTTTACGACCAGCGCCGGAAGAGAGCGCTGGCATTCACCCCGCCGAAGCCAAAACCGTTGGTAATCGCATAGTCCATCACCAGCGGCCGCGCTGTCTTGCCAACGATATCGATGCCGTCGGCGGCCGGATCCGCATACTCCAGGTTGCGGGTCGGCGGCGCGATCTGGTCGCGCAGCGCAAGGATGGTGAAGATCGCTTCCAGCCCGCCGGCGGCGCCAAGCAGGTGGCCGGTCGCCGATTTCGTCGCGCTGACGGCAATGCCGCCGTCGCGGCCGAAGACCGTGCCGATCGCCGCGATCTCGCCCCTGTCACCGACCGGTGTCGAGGTCGCATGCGCGTTCAGATGCCTGACCTGCGAAGCCGGGATCTTCGCCTGCTTGAGTGCCGTCTCCATCGCGCGGCGGGCGCCGTCGCCGTCTTCGGGGCCTGAGGTCATGTGGTAGGCGTCCGCCGCCGTGCCGTAGCCGACGAGTTCGGCGAGCGGTGTGGCGCCGCGGGCAAGTGCATGCTCCAGTGTTTCGATAACCAGGATGCCGGCGCCTTCGCCCATGACGAAACCGTCGCGCGCCGTGTCGAAGGGCCGAGATGCCAGCTCCGGCGTCTCGTTGAAGCCGGTGGAAAGCGCACGCGCAGCGGCAAAGCCGCCAAGGCTCACCTTGTCGATGCAGGCCTCGGCACCGCCGCAGATCGCCACATCGGCTTCGCCGGAGCGGATCAGCCGCGCCGCATCGCCGATCGCCTGGACGCTGGCCGCACAGGCCGTCACCGGAGCACCCAGCGGCCCCTTGAAGCCGTAGCGGATGCTGACCTGGCCGGCGGCAAGGTTGACGAGGAAGGACGGCACGGTGAAAGGCGACAGTCGCCGCACGCCACGCGTTTCGCCGATCCGCACCGCTTCGGCGATCGCCGGAAAGCCGCCGACGCCCGACGCGATGATCGTTGCCGTGCGCTCGCGCTCGCCTTCGTCGGTCGGCATCCAGCCAGCCTGTTTTACCGCTTGCTCCGTCGCCGCCATGGCGAAGTGGATGAAGCGGTCCATCTTCTTCTGGTCCTTAGGCGTGATGTAACGGTCTGGATCGAAGCCGGCTTGCGCATCCCCAGCGATGTCGGGAACGATACCGCCGACCTTGGCCGAGAGTTCGCCGACGATATCCTCCGCCAGCACCCTCAGCCCGGAACCGCCGTCGAGAAGACGCTTCCAGGCGGGCTCGACGCCGGTGCCGAGTGGCGAGACAAGTCCCATGCCGGTGACAACGATGCGATCCATTGTATTTTCCTCCGACAGCGCCGCGCGTTTTTCAGACGCGCAAAGGACGCTGTAACTTTTTGAATTAGGCGTCGATGCCGAGATACCAGGCGCGCATGCGGGCGATCCGCTCGTGCACTTCACCATCGGCGGCGGGGCCTGCAAGCAGGCTGGTGTTTTCTGGTGTCACTGGTTCGCCGGTCCGTGCATCGACCAGCATCGTCTGGCGCTCTCTGCCGGAAGCGGCATCGCCCAAGAGAAAGGCGAGGTCCTCTTCGGGGATGTGCCGGCTTCCCCAGGAAAACAGCGTCATCAGAACAGGAAAGAAATCACGGCCCTTGTCCGTCAGCAGATATTCGTAGCGGGCAGGGCGCTGATGGTAGAGCCGCCGTTCGAACAACCCCTTTTCCGTCAGATGTTTGAGCCGCCGCGTCAGGATGTTCGGCGCCACGCCGAGGCTCTTCTGGAATTCGTCGAAGCGCGAAAGCCCCTGGAAGGCGTCGCGCAGGATCAGCATGCTCCACCAGTCGCCGACGCTGTCGAGCGCGCGCGCCGCCGGGCATTTGAAGTCGCTGAAGCTCGTCCGTTGCATGGCTAATGTCACTATAGCAGTAACTATCATCATGCAAGTTACTATCTGGCGTCGCCCTCGAAAATGCGGGCGAGCAGAATGCCGGTGACGAGCATGCCGGCCGCCACGAAGATCGTATCGCCCGGCGTGCCGATATAGAGCGGCCCGACATTGGCAAAGAGCAGGAAGGCGACGAGGAAATTCGCCCAGCCCCAGACGGCATTGGCTGTCGGCGAGCCAAGCTTTGCCCCTTGCGCGAATGGGATGCGGAACGGCCTGCCACTGACGCCGTTGACGAAATGTGGGACGCCGTTGGTCAGAAATGCCGCGGCGATGAAATGGGCGATATAGGCGATCCAGGGCAAAGGCTTCTCCGTTGCGGCACGAGTGGCGTCAACGGAGAATGTGGCCGGGAATTTCATGCCGGCAAGAGGAGACTAAAGCATGTCGCGCAAAAGTGTGCAGCGGTTTTGCGGCAACGACATGCGTAAAAACAAAGAGTTAAAGCGCAAGGAGCGAATCTGAAAGATCGCGACGCGCTTTAGAAACGCACGTGGTGCGGCCGCCCGCCGTCGAATAGCGACGGGCCTGGCCGGGTCAGATCAGCACGAAATCCTTGAAGTGAAGCGCCGGAGAATTGTCGAGATCGGCGACATGGATTGCCGCACCCGCGGCACTTCCATCCGCATCAAAGGATAGAATGCCGCTGGCCTGGTCGTAGATCAGTCTATCGTCAGCTTCGAGCGCTTTCGTTCCGACAACGAAATTCTCATCTGAAAATCCGGATAGGCTGAGTGCGGCGAAAATCGAATGGTCGAGCAGCAGCTTGTCGCCGGCCGCCGAGGAGAAATCCCGGATCTTGTCGATGCTCACATTGTCGGGCTTAACGTCGAAAACGAAGGAATCGGCCCCTCCGCCGCCGGTCAGAATGTCTGCGCCGGCTTTGCCGATCAGCTTGTCGTTGCCGAGCCCGCCGCTCATCTGGTCGGCGCCTTTGCCGCCATTGAGACTGTTGCTGCCGTCGTTGCCGGTCAGCACGTTGGACGTGTTGTTGCCCGTCGCGCTGAGATTGGCCGTTCCGGTCAAGGCAAGGTTCTCGATCGTTCCGGCCGTGCGCTTCAGATCGGCCAGGCTGAAGGAAGTCGAAGCCTTGACGGTGTCCTTACCGGATCCGCCTGTTTCATCGGCAAAATCGCCGGCATTGTCGACCACATAAGTATCGTTGCCGGCGCGCCCCGACATGTGGTCGGCGCCGGTGCTTCCATCGAGGATATTGTTGCCGGAATTGCCGACGAGAACATTCGCCAGGCCATTTCCGGTGCCGTTCAGATTGGCGGTGCCGGTCAACGTCAGATTCTCGACGTTTCCGATCGTATGCGCCGTATCCTTGAGGCTGAAGCTGATCGACGACATGACGGTATCGGTTCCGCCGCCCCGGCTTTCGTCGACGATTTGAGCGGGGTTGCTCACGGTGAATATGTCGTTGCCCGTGCCGCCATAGATATGGCCGGTGGCCGGCGGCGGCGTGCTGGCACTGCCGCTTTCGATGTCAATGATAACGGGATGGTCGACGACATCAACCGTCAGCGACGAGACATCACTGAGGCTTTTGATCGCCGTCGTTCCGGTCAGCGGGTCGAAGACCTTCACGGAGCCGAACGCGGCGCCGAGATTGACTTTGACGGCCGTGTTCGCAGCCTGAATGGCTGTATCGGTGGACTGGTTCCAGATATCGGGCTCATTCCAGATGGTGATCTGGTAGCTTCCGTCCGATTTTTCCGTCAGCAGGCTACGGGCCGAGGACGGCAGACCGTCGATCGAATAATTGAGGGTCCCCGTGCTGAAGCTCGCCTTCGCAGCGCCGTCGTCCGCAAGGATTTCGGTCAGATTGTGGATCGCCGTCGCAGCCGGCTTGGCGGAATAGTCGAGATGAAAAAGGCCGAAATGCTTTTCCTGATTGGTGCCCTGCGGATCGGAATAGGCGTCCAGCAGCTCGTAGATGAACGTCTGTTTCGATCCAAGTGCGGCGCCGTCCATCAGCGTATTGAGCAGGAGTTTTGCCTGCGTCGCTTCACTGACGCCTTCCCAGCCACCATTGGTGTCGGCGGTGAGCGAGGTGTGGTACCCGGTCTCGGTGATCGCCAGCGGCTTGCCCGGATCGGCAGAGCGCTGAACGCCGGATTCTCGGGAAAGCCATGAATATGGCTGGTCGCCATCCTTCGCATAGGTGTGGATCGTCGTGTAGTCGGAGGCGGAAGCGACCGTATATCCGGTAAAGCCGAGAACGGGGATGTTTTTCAGCAAGGGATCGGCGTTGACGGCGGCAGAGAGGTCTTTCTGATAGGCGACCGCTGCGGCCTGGCCACTCAGGCCATGATAGCTGACCGGCCAGTTGTTGACTTCGTTCGGACCTTCGATACCGACGACCGATCCGGGATGGGCCTGCACGAAACCATGCAGCCGCTGGGCGACGGCGGCGGGGTCGACTTCCCGTTGGGCGCTGAAGACGAATTGCACGCCGGCTTCGGCCGTATCGCCGAGATGCGTTTGGCCGTTGGGGTCGGAAGCGGAGTTGGGGGCATGATCGCGGACGGTATCAAGGCCAAGATAGTCGAGAGCCTTAACAACTTCTCCGACATTGGAATATTTTCCGTCGGTGTAGTCGATATGCGTATCAATTCCAAAGGAACGAATAATATCGTTTATTCTAACGGCTTGAGCCATAAGCTTTTCTCCCGGTTTACGAGGGAAGTGGCAATGGGAAAGAATCCCCATTTGTGGCTGCCAATTCGATTTAATACACGAGGAGGATCGTGCGGCGATGACTCGTTATCCATGATATATTGTTGCGAATGTGGCTCAATTCGAATTGTATTTATTATGTAATCTTCGCTTGCATTTTTTCGTTCGGCCGGCTGATCATGCGCGAGTGGGACGGCCCATAGGCAGAGTCTGGCGAAATCCGACATGGTTTTGGAGGATCCGATGACCGTCAATGTTCAATTCCGGTTTCGCTGCGGCTTGCCCTCCATGGCGTTCGACAATGTCCGTCTCCGCGGCAGTTGGGACGAACAAGGCCGCCCCTCGAATGATTGGACGTCTCACCCGATGCAGCGCTCTCGTGACGAGGATGGCTATGATGTCTTTGTCATCAGGGTTCCCTTTCCCGATGACGAGATCGGCGCGCATTTTCGCTGGGGGATCGAACTCGATCGACCCGGCGCTTCCGGCCTATGGGCAATCGCCGCCGAAGTGGACGACGAGAATTCGACGCGTCGCGAACGCTCCTTCGATCTCCAGCAGGGGATAGCGCCGCAGACCTATTATCTGACATGGATCGGCCGTCTGGGGGCGAACCGGGTTGAAAGGCGCAACAGTGCAGACGGCATTCGCTTTTCGGTCTGGGCGCCGAATGCCAGGGACGTCTCGCTCGTGCTCGCCGATCCCGCCATTGGCTATATCGCCGATGACGGGACCGGAACGGTCGCAACCATCAGGATGCGCAGGACCGTTGATGGCTTCTGGAGCGTTGAAACCAGCGAGGACCACGGCCTTTCCGACTTCGACAGCATGGTCGGCACGCCCTATATGTACCGCGTCACCAGGGATGATGGATCGCTCGCCTACCGCACCGATATCTGGTCCCTCATGCAGATCGGCGCGGGAGACTTCGATCCCGATGGAGCGATCTATCACGGATCGCCGGCGGCATTGGACGGACCGCAAAGCTGTTCGGTCGTCTGCGACCCGAAGCGGGTGGTGCTCCCGTCCGGGCAGGAGCTTGCCGCCGAGGCGTTCTGGGCCGACGAATTCGCCGGCGGTCGAAAGCTTCCGGATCGGCTCGAGGATCTGGTGATCTATGAACTGCACGTCGGCGCCCTCGGTTTCGGCAAGGCCGCGCCCGGCACGCTTGATGATGCCATCGTCTTCGTCGAGCATCTCTCGGCACTCGGCGTCAACGCCGTGGAATTGCTGCCGATTGCGGAATTCGAGACCCGGGCCAACTGGGGTTACGGCACGTCGCATTTCTTTGCCGCCGACCAGGCGGCCGGCGGCACCGACCGGCTGAAGATGTTCGTCAAGGTCTGCCACCAGCGCGGCATCGCCGTCATCCTCGATGTCTGTTACAACCACTTCGATCCGGATGGCGAGCGGGCGCAATGGGCCTATGATTCCAACGATCACACCCGCAATATCTACTATTGGTACGAGGGACGTCCCGAGGACTATGCCGATCCCAGGGGCGGCTACATCGACAACATTTCGACGGGATGGGCGCCTCGCTTCGATGAGGAAGCCGTGCGACAGCTTTTCATCTCGAGCGCTGCATTCCTCGTCTCCATCTGCCATATCGATGGTTTCCGGCTCGATCAGACAAGTTCGATCCATCAATATCCGGTCCTGCATGCCGATGGCCGGCGCGCCGATCGGGCCGCTGCCTTCGGGGCCAAGTTTCTGAAGCAGTGGACCCGCACGATGCGGCTGATCAAGCCGCAGCTTTTCCTGACGGCCGAGGATTATTCGGACTGGTCGGCGATGACGGAGCCGAGCCTGACCGGCGACGGGCTCGGCTTCGATGCCACCTGGTATGGCGATTTTCATCACAACCTCGTCGAATATCACGGCGGCGCACAGGCGCAGCTGTTGAAGAATGCTGGTTTCGGGGACAAGCGGGCGCTGACCATGTCGTCTCTTGCCGGCGCATTGCAGACGAGCGCGCGATCCAAGGTGGTCTACAACCAGTCGCATGACGATTGCGGCAATCGTGAAGGATCGGCGCGAACCGCGGTTATCGCCGTCAATTTCGCGCCTGTTGTCGGCGAGACCAGGGCGTGGGCAGAGGCGAGGTCCCGATTCGCGGCGGCGATGACGCTGCTATCACCGGGGACGCCGATGTTTTTCATGGGCGAGGAAATCGGCGCACAGAAGCCCTATCGCTACAATGATTTCCTCGAGAACCGGGAGAATATTCTCGGCGAAGCTGATGGCAGCGGGGCAGGGATGATCAGCTGTTATCGCGATCTGATCGCGCTCAGCGTCCATCAGGATGCCATTCGATCCCGCAACATCGCCATTCCCCTGGTTCATGACGAAAATCGGGTGATCGCGTTTCATCGATGGAATGACGGCGAGGATTTCCTCGTCGTGGGGTCGCTGAACGACGCTCCCTTCGAACACGGCTATCGGCTGCACAGCGAACGTCTGGGAGATGATCTCTGGGAGGAGATCTTCAATACCGATGCTCACGCATATGGCGGCTGGAACGTCGGCAACGGCGGCGGAAGAATCAGAGCAACGGCGGGAGTGCTCGATGCCGTGCTGCCGGCATCAGGCGTTCTGGTCTTTCGCAGGCTCTGACGCATACGGAACGGTCAGGCAAAGCCGAGCGGCAGATTTTCCACTTTTCTGTCATTGCCGTAGTCGCGCTCGTGCGGCGAGCGACGACGGCCATCGCGGCGAGCGGAAAGATCGATGCGGTTTTCGGCGAAGATCCCATCGGGCCAGGTGCCGGTGTCATGGCAATCGGCGTCGATCTTGGGGGCAAGGATTTTCAGGATCATCAGGGTTCCTCCACGGCGCACCATCAACACTCGGAAAGGCCGTCTGGTTCCGTTTATAAACCCTGAATTATTAATAAATTAACCATAAGGCTTAAGGACAAGGTGTCGTCGCCGCATCTATCCCGTCATTCTCGCAAGGGGGACATTAAAGCATGTCGCGCAAAAGTGTGCCGCGGTTTTGCGCTAACGACATGCTTAAAAACAAAGACCTAAAGCGCAAGGAGCGAATCTGAAAGATTGCGACGCGCTTTAGTGGATGATTGACGACGAGGACATCGACGCCAGCATCCCCTCGGTCGCCCGGATCAGCCGCGCTGCGCGCGCCATCACCTCGGCTCCGGCCTCCGTCTCGGCAATCGTGGTTGCCATACTGTCCAGTCCGTCCGCCACCTGGATCAGCTTCGGCAGCATATCTGCGCGTCCTACCGCCTCGGTCGATCTGGCGAGCTTACGCAGCGCCTCCGAATAGCTCGATATCAAAGCGAGTTTCTGGTCTGCGGGAATATTGGAGAAGGAGAATTTCTCGGAAGGCGATAGCGGCAATTTCGGCATGGATACGACCTGTTGACCTGCCTGTGAACTCGCATAGGCGTTTTTTGTTCCGAGCTGGGTCATTGTCCCAAGGGCGTGTCGCCTAGCGTTGAAATGGCATTGCAGTGGAACTCCGGACCTGGATGGCCGTTGAGGTGCATGAACACAGGAGGTTTCCATGCAGTTGATCGATACTCGGGTGACACAAGCCGGCGACATCTTCACTGTCGAATTCTTGGGCGAGAGAGGAGAATCGATTTCCGTGAAAATCGACAACTCCCATGGCGAACTCGACGATAAGACGGCGGTCCACCACGCCAAGGTCATGATGGTTCAGCTGACCGCCTTTGCCGGCGGGGAAGCAGACGGCAGCATCAACCGTTACGATGCCTTGAGCAACGGCAATTTCGACGAAGGCAGCAAGGGCTTGATCGGCCAGCCGAGCGCGCGTTCGGCCGGCGACAGGCAAACGCTGGAAGAGGAACTCGATGAAGGCCTCGAGGACAGCTTTCCTGCAAGCGATCCTGTCTCGGCAACGGTATCGTCCATTCCCGCAAACGCGCCACGGCACTGATTGCAACACAATGTTGCAAGAGCCCGCGTGTTCTTAATTCCAAACACAGCCCAAGGCTCCTCCGGTTTCCGCGAGCAGCCTTGGTCTGCATGACAGATTGATGTCAAAACTGAGAAACAGCTGAAAACCTCAGCTGTGTGATTGACATGGGAGCCTTCTAGAGAGGGCACGAGAAGGGAGCGCCCGTGACGCGCTGCCGAGGTCCCGGAGACGCGCCCCATGAAAATCATTCAGATCACCGACACCCATTTCAGTCCCGCCAAGCCGCATTTCAACGGCAACTGGGCGCCGCTTCTGACCTGGATCGAAGAGACCGGCGCAGACCTGATCGTCCATACCGGCGATCTCACCGTCGATGGCGCCGACAAGGACGCGGATATCACCTTCTCGATGGACCTGATGCGTCAGGTGTCGATCCCGATGCTGATCGTCCCCGGCAATCACGATGTCGGCCACCTCAAGGGATCGGACCAGCCCATTAATGCCGAGCGGCTGTCCCGCTGGCGCAGCCTTGCCGGCGACGACCGCTGGCTGGAGGATGCGGCCGGTTGGCGCTTCATCGGATTGAACTCATTGCTTCTCGGTCATGAGGATGACGAGGAGGAGGCGCAGTTCGAATGGCTTCACCAGGCGCTCTCCGACAGGGCAGGGCGGCGCGTGGCGCTGTTCGCGCACAAGCCGCTATTCGTCGATGCACCCGACGAAGGCGATACCGGATATTGGAGCGTTCGCCCGGCCCAGCGCCGGCGGCTCTATGATCTGATCGCGGCTCATGACGTGGCGCTGTTTGCGAGCGGCCATCTCCACTGGGCCTGGCAGGGGCGCTTCGGCAATACCCAACTGATATGGGGTCCGTCGGCCGCCTTCATCATCGACAAGATGGAGCGCGAGATGCCGGGCGAGCGCCTGATCGGCGCGGTCGTCCACGAGTTCGATACTGGTGTCGAAAGCACGATCGTCGCCGTTCCCGGCATGACCGCGCATGTGCTCGACGATGTCGTCCACGAAGTCTACCCCCAGGCGGTCAAGCCGCGGGAACCGGTCGAATGAGCGCGCTCTCGCTTCGCGGCATCACCAAAGCGTTCGGCGGCAACCAGATCCTCAATGGCGTCAGCCTGGATGTCGCCGCCGGTGAATTCATCGCGCTGGTCGGCCCTTCCGGCTGCGGCAAGAGCACGCTGTTGCGCGTCCTTGCCGGCCTCGACCACGCCGACCAAGGCGAGATCCTGATCGGCGGGCTGGATATGTCCGGCGTTGCGGCCGCCGACCGCAACATCGCCATGGTCTTTCAGTCCTACGCGCTTTATCCGCATCTGACGGCCTCTGAGAATATCGCCGTGCCCTTGGCGATGCGCCGGCTGTCGAGGATGCAGCGGCTGCCCTTCATTGGGTCGTTGATGCCGGGCCAGCGCGCCACCCGCAGGGCGATCGCCCGCGATGTCAGGGATATGGCGACGTCGCTGAAGATCGATCACCTGCTCGACCGCAAGCCCGGCCAGATGTCGGGCGGCCAGCGTCAGCGCGTGGCGCTGGCCCGCGCCATGGTGCGCCAGCCGAGCATTTTCCTGATGGACGAACCACTCTCCAATCTCGATGCCAACCTGCGCGTTCACGCCCGCGGCGAGATCGTCGACCTGCATCGCCGCGCCGGCGTGCCGACGCTCTATGTCACCCACGACCAGGCGGAAGCGCTGTCCATGGCCGACCGTGTCGCCGTGATGATGGGCGGAAAGTTGCTGCAGATCGCCAGCCCCGAGGTCATCTACGACGATCCCGCCCATATCGAAGTCGCCCGCTTCATCGGCCAGCCGCGCATCAATCTGCTGCCGGCCTTTGCCGAAGGCGGCGTCATTCTCTGCGGCGGCCTGCGCCTGACGCTTGAAAATGCACCCGACAGGAAGACGCCGGTCACGCTCGCCATCCGTCCGGAATTCGTCTTTCTTTCCAAGAGCCGGCATGACGGCCTTGCTGCCCGGATCGAACGCGTCGAATTCCTGGGCTCCGAGGTCATCCTCCATTGCCGGCTCGAGGCGATCGGCCAGACTATCGTCGCCAAGGTTCAACCCTCCGAAGCCTCCGGCCTTGCGGCCGGCGATCCGGTCGGGCTGCGGCTTTCGCCCGGCCGCACGCTGATCTTTGCCGAGGACGGCAGCCGGCTGGCCGGCAGCGTTGCAACAGGCGATGCCGGGCTGATTGCGGGCGACTCTCAACGGGAGAGGGCGCATGGCTAGCATCGCCTCCCTGGCCGTGCCGTACGATGCCGCCGTTGCGCATCGGCGCAGCGAAGCCCGCCTCGCCTGGATGCTGGCGATGCCGGCGATGATCCTGCTGTTTCTCTTCGTGCTTTTGCCGGTTGCATCAGTCATCGTGCTCGGCTTTACCGATTTCGAACTCGGCTACGGCAAGTTTCGTTTCGTCGGCTTCGAGAATTACGCGCACCTGATCACCGACCGGACGTTTCGCAAGTCGCTCTGGAATACGACGGTCTATACGGCGATCGTCGCACCCATTTCGATCCTTCTCGGCCTTGGCATCGCCATGCTGATCGAGAGCGAGACTAAGGCGCGCAGCTTCTTCCGTACCGCCTATTTCCTGCCGGTCGCCTCGCTGATCGTCGCCATGGCGACCGTCTGGCAATATATGTTCCACCCCACAATCGGCCCGATCAATGCGCTGCTGGCCCTCGTCGGACTTCCCGGTCCGAACTGGCTGGGCAGCTCCGGCACCGTGCTTTACAGCCTCTCGATCATCGGCGTCTGGCAATCGGCCGGCTTCAACATGGTGCTGTTCCTGGCCGGGCTGACGGCGATCCCGCGCGAGCTTTACGCCGCAGCCGAAGTGGATGGGGCCAGATCCTCTCTCGACCGCTTCCTGCTCGTCACCTGGCCGATGCTCGGGCCGACGACGCTCTTCGTCATCACCATCAGCATCACCAATTCAGTCAAGGTCTTCGAAACGGTGAAGACGCTGACCGAGGGCGGCCCGAACAAGGCGTCGGAAGTTCTGCTCTTCACGATCTACCAGGAAGGCTTCGTCTATCTGCGCGTCGGATATGCCTCGGCGATGACGGTGGTCTTTTTGCTGATCCTGGTGGTGCTGATGTTCCTGCAGTACCGCGTCCTCGATCGCCGGGTGCATTACACATGATGACGAGCGCTCTTTCCCTCGGCAGGATCATCCGCCTGTCTCTGCTTTCCCTCGGCGCAATCATCTTCCTGTCGCCCTACGTCTTCATGATCTCGACGGCCGGCAAGGCCCAAAGCGACATATTCACATCGTCGCTGTCGCTGATCCCGGCGCACCTCACCTATGTCGAAAATTTCACCAAGGCCTTGAGCCGGGTGCCGATGGCGCAGCTGTTGTGGAATGGTGTCGTCGTCTGCGGGCTGATCTTCTTCTTCCAGGTGCTGGTGGCGATCCCTTGCGCCTACGCCATGGCGAAGCTGCGCTTCGGCGCCGCCCGCGCCATGATGGTGCTGGTGATGCTCGGGCTTCTGGTGCCGATCCATGCGACCGCGCTGCCGCTGTATGTCGCCTTCGACCGCGCCGCGCTGCTCAACGGCTATGCCGCCCTTGTCGCGCCCTTCACCATTTCGGTCTTCGCGATCTTCATGTTCCTGCAGTTCTTCCGCGCCATGCCTGATGATCTGATCCATGCCGCGCGCCTCGACGGCATGTCGGAACTCGGCATCGTCGCCCGCGTCATCGTGCCGAATGCCTGGCCGGCGGTTACCGCCTTCGCCATCTTCTCGGTCGTCGCCCATTGGAACGATCTCTACTGGCCGCTGATCGTCATCAGCAAGCAGGACTATGCCACACCGCCGCTTGGTCTGATGTATTTCCGCGCCGCTGAGGCCGGCGACGACTACGGCGCGCTGATGGCGGCGACCCTCATCATTACCCTTCCCCTCGTCATCGCCTTCCTGCTCGCGCAGAAGCGTTTCGTCGAGGGCATCACCATGACCGGTCTCAAAGGCTGACCGGTTTCAACCCAGGAGAACGAGCGATGAAACATATCACCCAGCTTCTCGCCGCAGCGGCCGTATCGATGGCAATCGCGCTTCCGGCGCATGCCGAAACGACGCTGACGGTTCATTACCCGATGCCGGGCTTCTTCAAGGACGTGATGGACACGATCTCGAAGAAGTTCATGGCAGAAAACCCCGACATCAAGATCCAGTTCGCCAGCCCCTCGGCGACCTATGAAGAAGGCATCCAGACGATCCTTCGCCAGGTCGGCACCAGCGAAATGCCCGATATCACCTTCATCGGCCTCAATCGCCTGCGCATGCTCAATGAGCGCGACGTCGCCGTCGACCTCGGTCCGCTCGTCCAGAAGGACGGCAACATGGCCGAGCAGGGCTTTTCCGACACGATCCTCAAGCTCGCCCAGGTCAAGGGCAAGCAAGTGGGCCTCGCTTTCGCGACCTCCAACCCGATCATGTATTACAACGCCGATCTCGTGAAGGCGGCCGGCGGCGACCCTGAAAACCCGCCGAAGACCTGGGATGAGGTCATCGCGCTCGGCGGCAAGATCAAGGCGCTCGGCAATGGCGTCGATGGCATCGATTTCCGCTGGCAGGGTGACGACTGGATGTTTTCGGCACTGCTCTTCGGCGCCGGCGGCAAGATGCTGAGCGATGACGAAAGCAAGGTCGCCTTCAACGGTCCGGAAGGCCAGAAGGCCGTCGAGGTCCTGCATCGCCTGGTCACCGAAGGCGGCATGCCCGTCTTCACCAAGGCCGCCGGCGAACAGGCTTTCGCAGCCGGCAAGGTCGGTTTCGAGTTCCAGACAACAGGCGCGCTGCGCAACACGATCAAGAATGTCGGCAACAAGTTCGATCTGCGCACCGCCAAGATCCCGCTGATCGATCCGGCGAACGGACATCTGCCGACCGGAGGCAACGCCGTCGTCATCCTGACGCATGACGCCGCCAAGCAGGATGCCGCCTGGAAGTTCGCCAAATTCGCCGCCGGTCCCTATGGCGCTTCCGTCGTCGTGCCCGGCACCGGCTATGTCCCGAACAACGAGCTGGCCGCGAAATCGGCCGATTATCTCGGCGACTTCTACAAGCAGAACCCGCTGTTCCAGGCAGGCCTCAGCCAGATGCCGGAGATGATCCCGTGGTATGCCTTCCCCGGCTCGAACGGCGTCAAGGTCACGCAGACGATCGTCGACAATCTCTCGCGCGTCGTCGACCAGTCGGCCGAACCGAAGGAAGCGCTCGACGACGCAGCCGCTGACGTCGCGGACATGCTGCCGCGCAGCTAAGCGCCTCATCAGGCCAATAGGTTCGGGGCCGCCACGCCGTACGCGCGGCGGCCCCGCTGTTTCTGGCAAGCTTCTCAGATGGTGCGCACCGTGCCGCCACGACGCAGCGTATAGGCGACGTCGAGATGGCGGGCGGGGGCGGCATTCTCGGCCATGTCGAGAAGCAGCGAGGCAGCGGTCGCGCCCATGCTGGCATCCGGCATTTCGATAGTCGTCAGCGGCGGATCGATCAGCCTGCCGATGGCGATGCCGTCGAAGCCGGCGACCGAAACATCCCCAGGCACCGACAGCCCCTCGCGCTTCAGTGCACCGATGACGCCGAGCGCCAGAAGATCGTTGGAGGCGATGATCGCCGTCGGTGCAAGCGCGCTCATCGTGACGCCAATATCGAGCTGGTCATAGCCGCTGACAAAGGGGATCTGCACGGCATCGAGGGGTGTCAGCCCGTTCTCGGCCATGGCATCGAGATAACCACGGTAGCGAAGGTGAGCGCGGTCGGAGGCGGCGAAATTGCCGGAGAGAAACAGAATGCGGCGATGGCCCATGCTGATCAGGAAGGTCGTGATCTCGCGGCCGGCGCCGCGGTTATCGGCGGTGACGGCCGCCGGAAACTGCGCTGTCGGTAGGTTGTTGAGCAGCACGGTCGGTGGGAGCTTCGCAAGCAGCGCCTTGCTGGTCGAGGGATCGCAGACGGTGAGGATCAGCCCGGTCGGCCGGTCGTTCAAGAGTGCGGCGACGGCATCGGCCTCGCGCGCCGGATCGTAATTCGACTGGGCGATCAAGACGCCATGGCCGGCCACCAGCATGCGGTTCTGGATACTCGACAGCGACGAGGCAAAGACCGGATTGGTGATGCTCGGGATCAGCACGCCGACCACGGGCCTGCGCCCGAGCCGCCCGGCAGAGTGATAACCGAGTTCGGCGGCCGCGCGGCGCACCTTGCGCACCATAAGATCGCTGGCCGGTCCGTTGCGGTTGAGAACGCGGCTTGCGGTCGCCAGCGAGCATCCTGCCCGGAATGCGACCTGCTCCAATGTCGCCATCGAAAGCGCCTCCTGGTGACAGCATCGAGGCGCCATCCTTTAGGCGGGTTAGATGACAATGGTCTGACACCCAGACCATGATGCCGAAAAGTGTGAGCGGTTTTCGGACGACATCATGCGCTACTCTTTAATTGAGAACAGGATTCAGATTTTAGGCCGACCGGGCCTGAAATCATCCTGTTCTAGGCAGAGCTATCTACTTCTTATTCATTACAAACATGGAAGTTGATGGGAAATGCAACCTGTGGAATAGTCGGATTGACGCCATCTGCCCTCTTCATTCTCATCACCTGGACAAGAATGTCTCACAAGAAAATGGAATGCTCCACGGCGTGGTGGTTTCTTGCGGCTGTCTCGCTTGTCGCAAACTTCACGTCGCCAGCTTATGCTGACGGTCCGTCCGTGTCTTGGCCACAAACGCAAAGCGACATCCAAGCCGAGTCCGATGTACATTTTGGCACGCTCGCCAACGGTATGCGGTTTGCGATCATGCGCAATGTCACGCCGCCCGGACAGGCAGCGATCCGCTTTCGCATTGGCTCCGGTTCGTTCGATGAAAACGACGACCAGCAGGGTCTGGCGCATGTTCTCGAGCACATGGCCTTCAAGGGTTCGACACATGTCGCCGAAGGGGAGATGATCCGTATCTTGCAGCGCAAGGGCTTGGCCTTTGGACCGGACACCAACGCTCATACCTCTTATGACGAGACCGTCTATGCACTCGATCTGCCCGAGGTCGATGCAGACACAATTTCGACGGGCCTGATGCTGATGCGAGAGACGGCGAGCGAGCTGACCCTCGATGCCAGCGCCTTTGATCGCGAACGCGGCGTCATCCTGTCGGAGGAGCGGCTGCGCGACACGCCGCAATATCGCGCGTCACTCGGAATCATGAATTCGCTGCTCGCCGGCCAGCGCGCGACCATGCGCGCGCCGATCGGTAAAGCCGACATCATCAGCAATGCGCCCGTGGACCTCGTCCGTGATTATTACCGGGCCAATTACCGACCCGATCGGGCAACGCTGATAGTGGTGGGCGATATCGACCCCGCCGCCATGGAAGTCGAAATCCGGCAGCGCTTCGGCGACTGGAAGGCCGTGGGTCCGGCGCCGACAAAAGCGGATCTCGGCGCGCTTGTGACGAAGGGCGAAAGCGCCGAGGTCATCGTCGTTCCCGGCGGCATGACCAGCATACAGATCGCCTGGACGCGTCCCTATGACGCCGCGCCTGACACCTTCGCCAAGCGCCGCGCTGGGCTTATAGAGGATCTCGGTTTTCTGGTGCTCAAACGTCGGGTGAGCGCCATCGCCAGCAAGGCGGATGTCCCTTTCATCAGTGCGGACGTCGGCTCCCAGGATCTCCTGGATTCCGCCCATGTCGTCCTGATCGCGGCGAATTCGGAGCCGGACAAATGGCAGGCGGCGCTCACGGCCATTGACCAGGAACAGCGCCGGATCCAGGAGTTCGGCGTTGCGCAGGCGGAGATCGATCGCGAAATCCGCGAATATCGCTCGGCCCTGCAGGCTGCTGCGGCCGGAGCCGCGACGCGGATGACCACCGACATTGCTTCCATGCTGGCTCGCAGCGTCGATGACGACCAAGTCTTCACCTCGCCCGCCGAAGACCTCTCGATGTTCGAGACGATGACGAACGGCGTCACGGCGGACGAGGTCAATCGGGCCTTGCAGCGTGCTTTCTCCGGCAACGGTCCGCAGGTCGCGCTACAGGCGGACCAATCACCTGAGGGCGGAGCCGACACGGTTCGGCAAGTCTATGACGCTTCAAATGCCATTGCCGTCTCGGCACCATCCAGTGCAACTGACGTCGCCTGGCCCTACACCCATTTCGGCGAACCGGGCGCTGTGGTCGAACGCCGTGCGGTTGAAGATCTCGGCTTGACCATGGTGCGCTTTTCCAACGGCATACGGCTTACCGTCAAGCCAACCAGGCTGCGTGCCAACGAAGTGCTGGTGCGCGAAGATATCGGCCGGGGTCGGCTGGATCTGCCGCACGACCGTTCCGCCGCGATCTGGGCATCTCCGGCCGTCGTGCTGTCTGGCGTAAAAGCCATGGATTACCAGGATATACAGAAAGCGCTGACGGCCAACATTGTCGGCGTCGACTTCTCGGTCGGCGACAGTTCCTTCAGGTTCGACGGTCGTACACGAACTGAAGATCTTGCGACGCAGCTGCAACTGATGAGCGCATACACCTCCGATCCCGCCTATCGCCCCGAGGCGTTCAAGCGTGTGCAGCAGGCCTATTTGAGCGGCTTCGATCAGTACGACGCGTCGCCCGGCGGCGTTTTCAGCCGCGATTTCGCAGGTCTTGTGCATTCCGGCGACCCGCGCTGGACCTTCCCCGATCGCGCGCAGTTGTCCGCCGCCAAGCCAGACGAATTCGAGGCGCTGTTCCGGCCCATGGTTTCCAATGGCCCGATCGACATCACCATCGTCGGCGACGTAACCGTGGACGACGTAATCCGGCTAACGGCTGAAACCTTTGGCGCTTTGCCGCCGCGCCCGGAGACGGCGTCGAGCAACGATCGGGACGACGTGCATTTTCCGGCAACGACCGAGAAACCCGTTTTGCAGACCCATAGCGGTAGGGCCGATAATGCCGCTGCCGCCGTAGGGGCCTCCATCGGCGATTTGCTCTCCGATCTGCCGCGGTCCTTCACCGCCAATATTGCCACCCAGATTTTCCAAAACAGGTTGATCGACCAGTTTCGCATTGCAGAAGGAGCAAGCTATGCCCTGCAGGGCGATGTTGAACTTTCAAGGGAAGTTCCCGGCTACGGCTACGCATATTTCTACGTCGAGACCGACCCGGCAAAGGTTGCGCGCTTCTATGCACTTGTCGACGAGACCGCCAATGATCTGCGGTCGCATGACGTTTCCGAAGACGAGCTCGCGCGCGCCCGGGAACCCATCGTCGAGACATTGAAGCATCAGCAACAGAGTAACGAATATTGGATCGCATATCTGCACCACGCCCAAGAGGACTCGCGTCGTTTGGACCGGATACGCGATAGTCTCAGCGGCTACGGCAAGGTCACCGCCGGGGATATCCGCGCGTTTGCCACGGCCTATTTCAGCCCCGAAAAATTCTGGAAATTCGAAGTGCTGCCGGTGGCGGTACGATAGGTGGTGAGCACCGCTTAGGACCGGCGTTTGACCACGCGCATGTTCATCTCCGACCGAAGCGCGAAGCCGTGTGTCTTGTAAAGCGAAATGGCGGATGTGTTCGCCGCATAGGCATGCAGATAGGCCGTGTCGCCGCGGGATGCGATCTCGCCGGCAACGAAACGGAAGAGCAGGGTGCCGAGGCCGCGTCCCTGGAAATCGGGATGGGTGCAAAGGCCGCTGAGCTCGATGAAGCCTGTTTGCCGCATCCGCTGCCCGGCCATCGCCACCAGGCGGCCTTCACTCTTGATACCCCAGAAGCTGCCGAGGCTCTGGGCTCGCAACGTGAACGGCCCGGGTTTGGTCAGTGTCGCCAATGACAGCATGTCGGCGGCATCGGCCTCGGTGAGCGGCTGGATGCGGGAATCCGAAAGCCTCTCATGGGGCCGCTCGGCTACCATCTGGACCAGCGATGCTTCCGTGACAATGGCAAGACCCGGTGGAATGGCGATCGGACCTGATTCGACGAGGATCATGCTCTCCGCCTGCGAAGGCAGGTTCTCCAGGGCGTCGAGGCTCTCCGGCGTGTCGTCGGCGGACGCCGCGAAGGGTACGATGGAGACTGGGTATCGCCGCGCGGACTTGCCGCCTTCGGCAAGATCGGCATGCGCGGTCTCCAATGCGCTCCAGATCGGCCGGTCGAGGATATGTTTCATGGTGTTTCCTCCTTGACAGGGCTACGGCGCGCAAGCGGCGCCACCGCAAGCCCGTCCTCGATGGCGGCCAGCTGTTCGAGGATCGGTCCGTCGAGATCGCCGCAGAGATCGGCAACGGCGGCGGCGATGCGCGGCCAGATCACCTTCTTTGAATGATCGATGAGGTCCTGTCCCTTGTCGGTCAGCGAGACCAGTCTGCGACGCTGATCGTCCGGTGCCGGCTGCATGTCGACGTAACCGAGTTCGAGAAGCTGGCCGATGGTCCGGGTTGCGCCGGGCTGGGTGATGCCCACCGCCTGCGCGAGCTCGCCAATCGTCAGCGGTCCGGCCCGGTCGATCGCCGCAAGGAATGGATATTGGCCCGCCTGGATGCTGAGACCGGCCTCGTCGATGACCTGCTGCGTATCGGCCTGCAGCCTCTCTCCGATGCGCCGCAGCCGGCTGCCCATGCACAGAAATCCCAGCGTTCGGACCACATCCTCGACCATGCCGATCTCCATTTGTATGGGATGTTATATAACATGTTATGCATTAAATGGCAATTCTTCTGCGGAAAGGGCCGGCAGATGAAACCGGGGGAAGGGCGGCACGAGCAAATGTCTCGATCAGCCCCGCCACTTCCTAGCCGTCAGAAACACCGCCAGCACGCAGCTGAGCAGGCCAAGGGACAATGGCAAACCCTGATGTCCGATCAGTTGCATCGCCAGTCCTGTTGCCGGCGAGCCGACGATGCCGCCGATACCCCATACCAAGGCGAAGGCCGCATTGCCAGCGATCAAGGCTTGGCCGGTGAACCGCTCGCCAAGCTGGATCAGCGACAGGGTGTAGATCCCGAACGAGACCCCGCCCCAGACGAAAACCAGTGGCCAGATAAGCCACGTGGCGAAGACCGGCCGCAGCAGCAGGCAACAGGCCAGGCAAGCCAAGACGCAGAATAACATCGTCCGCGTCGAGCCGAGCCGTTCGGCGATGCGCCCGAGCAAAATCTGCAGCACGGCATTGCCGGCGATGAAGCAGGTGATGAGCGAGGCGATGTGCTCTTCGGCGCTGCCGAGCGCTGCGCCATAGACCGCGAACAGGGAAAGCAGGATCTGCTCGAAGGCGGCAGCCGTGAAAACCGCAAACAACAGCAGCGGCGCCAGTGGGAAGAAACTGCCGACCGATGTTGCCTCGCCTTCATCAGGCATGCCGGGCAGACGAGGGGCGACGGCAAGCACGATCAGGCCGCAGAAAAGGAAGGCCGTCATACCAATCATGAAGGGCGGCCAACCCTCGGCGCCGGTAAGGCCGAGCGACAGTGGGCCGATGGCGAACCCACCCGAAACGATCGATGAATAGAGGCCCATGATACGGCCCCGGCGTGACGCCGGCGTGAGCGAGATCAGCCAGGTCTCGCTGATCACGTAAAGCGGATTGGCGAAGAAGCCGAGCAGGAAGCGCAGCAGCATCCAGGCCCATACGTCCTGCATCCAGGCAATTGCAAATAGGGTGAGGGCGGCCAGGATCGAACACAGGATCGCAAGCCGCCCTCCGCCGACACGCCGCGAAAGCACCGGAATGAACGACGCTGATATAATGAAACCCAGCGGCGTCATCGCCGCCGACAAGCCGATCAGGCCCGATGTCGTTCCCTGCCGCTCTAGGATGAAACTCAGCAGCGGATAGGTCAGCCCCTGTGCCACGGCGAACACCGTGACGGTCGCGATGATACCCACCATTGCTGCCCAGGGGATCCGATCCACGCGCGGTGATGTGATGCTTTCGGCAGTCATGCAGATGTCCTCGTCAGACCGTATGGTTGAAGGTCCGGGTGAGCCTCAACGTCAAGGAGGATGAATTCTGCAGGAGGCGGGGAGCGTCGTACTTAAGTTTTTCCAAAAAGTTCTCAAAAACGTCCAAAGGGACTAAACAGGTCAGCATCAAATTTTGCCCCGACCGCAAGCCATCACCACCAAAATTCCGCCGGACATCATCAGGATCATCTGGAATGACCGCTTCACCTTCCTTTCTCGGCCTTCCCGCTCACCTTGCCGATGGGCGTTCGCCCCGTGTGGTGATCTTCGCAGCCGCTTACGGCAGCACCTATCCCGGCAAGGACAGCAGCGGCTACGCCCTGGCCGCTCATGCGATCCGCGCTGCGAGCCAGGACGATGCCGGGCTCGTCGAGCACTGGGATTTCGATCTCGGCGGCCCGCTGTTCGGTGGCGGGCCGGTCTCCTGCATCGACGCCGGCGACATTCCAACCACCCTGCATGACAATGCCGGCAACCGTGCCCGGATCGAGGCGAAGACGCGCGATGTCCTGTCAATGCCCGCCGTACCGATCCTAGTCGGCGGCGATTGTTCCGTGACCATTCCCTTCCTCGCCGGCTTTGCGGATCACGGGCCGGTCTGGATCCTGCAGATCGACGCCCATATCGACTGGCGCGACGAGGTGCATGGCGAGCGCCACGGCTATTCAAGTCCGATGCGTCGGGCGAGCGAGATGCCGCATGTCGCCGGCATGGTGCAAGTCGGTCTTCGTGGTGTCGGCAGCGCGCGCGCTACCGACATCGAGGCGGCTCGGCACTATGGTAGCCGCTTTGTGACCGCTCGCGAGGTTCACGCCGAGGGCGTCGAAGCCGCCCTCCAGCATATTCCGGAAGGAGCCCAGGTCGTCGTCACCCTCGATTGCGACAGCATCGATCCCAGCATCATGCCGGGCGTGGCGGCGCGTTCTCCTGGCGGTCTCACCTACACTGAGGTGATCGACCTGATCGCTGGCCTCGGCAGGCGGGCGAGGATTGTGGGATTCGACCTTGTCGAGCTCTATCCTCCCGCCGACATAGACGGCCTGTCGGCCCTGACCGCCGCGCGCATTCTCGTCAATGCGGTCGGCGCCATCGTCCGGCAAGATTGAAAGCCTGCTTCCTCTGGCAGCAAGCAGTGCGTGGTGCGGTGCGTTCTCGCTTGTAGGCAACCTTGCCCAGGCGAGGCTCCGTCCCGGCCAGTAGCCACCCCTCGATGCCACGCGGCCTAAGCGGACGAACAGTTCCATCCAAGCTTTAAAGACTCTAGGATGCGCCCTATGCAGAGATCGCGCTTTGCCTTTGGTCCGTTCGTGCTTGATCCGGCTGCGGGAACGCTTCTTCGGAACGATGATCCCGTTGCCGTTGGCCACCGCGGGATAAAGCTGCTTGCAGCACTCGTCGCGCGGCCCGGCGAAATCCTCGGGAAGGCCGAGTTGATGGATGCGGCCTGGCCGGGCAGGATCGTCGAGGAAGGCAACCTCACCGTCCAGATCGCGCAGCTGCGCAAGCTGCTCGGTCCGGCCGGCGACGGCGGCGAATGGATCTCCACGGTGCCGCGCGTCGGCTACCGCTTCACAGGGGCCATCAATCAGCTCGGCGGCGTGAAGCGAAAAGCTTTGCCGCTGCCCGACAAACCATCGATATCAGTGCTGCCCTTCGTCAATATCAGCAACGATCCCGAACAGGAATCCTTCGCCGATGGGCTGACCGAAGACCTGATCACAGACCTCTCCAGGATACCGGGCCTGTTCGTCATCGCCCGCAACTCGGCCTTCGCCTACAAGGGGAAAGCGAGGGATGTACGCGAGATCGCCGAGGAACTCGGCGTGCGCTACCTGCTGCAGGGCAGCGCAAGACGCGTCGAGGCGCGCGTGCGCATCAACGCTCAGCTGGTCGATGCGGCAAGTGGCGATCATCTATGGGCGGAACGCTTCGATCGCAGCCTGGACGATATCTTTGTTGTTCAGGATGAGGTGACGGCCAAGATCATCGAGGCGCTGCTCGGCCGGCTGCGCGCACTGCCGCCGCGAAACCGGCCCAAAAATCTCGAGGCTTATGATCTCTGCGTGCGGGCGCGCAGGCTGATGGATGACACGCCGCAGGCGGCGCGGGAAGCGCATCTGATGCTGACGCGCGCGATTTCGCTCGATCCCGACTATGCCGAGGCCTATCGCTGGCTTGCCATGAACCACTGGATGGGAGAGGTGCATTCAGCCGGACCAACGCAACCCACCCGAAGCCTTGCTTTGGAGCTGGCGCGCAAGGCGGTCGCGATCGACCCCAACGACGCCGGCTGTCGCTGGGTCCTGGCTTACCTGCTCGCCTATGAGCGCAGCTTTGCCGAGGCGGATGCGGGATTCACCAAGGCGATCGAGCTTGACCCGAACGAGGCCGACACCTTTGCGGCATTATCCGACATCACGGTCCTGGCTGGGCGGGTCGGGGAGGGCCTTGAACACATCGCAAAGGCCTTCCGGCTGAACCCGTTTCCGGCAAGTTGGTACTATCTGACGCTCGGCCAGGCGCAATATGCCGCCGGCCAATACGCAGCCGCTGTCGAGACGTTGCGCAGCGACGAGACCTATCGCACGAGCTCACGCCGTTTCCTGGCGGCAAGCCTTGCCCAGCTCGGCCGGCTCGACGAGGCGCGCGCCGAGGTCGAACTGTTCCTCGTTGCCAACCCGCGTTTTTCAACCCGCCACTGGGCTGCGACCGAGCCATTCCGCGATGCTCGGACGCTTGCGCATTTCGTCGATGGCTACCGCAAGGCCGGTCTTCCCGAGTAGCACCGGCACGCCTCAAAGACGGCGGGCCGGTCGTCTCCCGCGTCATCGATACCGGAAGACCTGCCCGCGGAGGCTCTGCATCGTCGCAGAGCCTCCGCGGATATGATAAGATCAGGATGCATTGACCACGGGAGGGGAAAATGCGCCGAGTCCTTCTGTCTCTGATCCTTTGCGCGCAGTCCGTATCCATGTCGGCGGCGTCTGGGCATGTCGTCTTCCACACCGCTTCGTTCGGCGGCAGCCGCTCGGTCAGTCTCGGTCTGGCCGGGGGCGGGCCCGCCCGCGATCCCGCCTTTGATTTCGACGTCGTCATCACACTCTCGGAATTCGACGGTGGCGGGACAGTGATCTATCGGGACGGAGGAAGACACGAGGCGAGCGTGCGCTGCGTTTCGCCCGCCATGGTGCGGATCAATTCCGCCGACTATACGGTTGACGTGTCGGCGCGGTCGGGAACCGACTGGAAGCATGATCTCTGGGCAGCGCTCTGCACCGCTCCAGTTTCCTGAGCGGCATCTCGGCCTTGATTGATCGAGGGCATCAGGCCTTCCGGGGACGAACCTCCATGAACACGTATGGCGCGCCGGTTCCCGAGGGGACCGCATACACAGCATAGGACGCCTGCGGATCGTCGCCCATTCCCAAGGACCCAGGTGGCATGCCCGGCACGGCCAGCCCTCGGACTGGCGGCCGCTCCTGCAACAGGCGTCGGACGGCCTCGAGCGGCACGTGTCCCTCGAGGTAGTATTTCTCGATGACGGCGGTGTGGCATCCCTGCACGTCGGCGGGCACGCCCAACCGCGCCTTGAGCGCTGCAAGGTCGTCGGTGTCGCGGGCGTCGACCGAAAATCCCGCTGCCGCCATTGCCTTCGACCATTCATGACAGCAGCCGCAGCTGGGATCCTTGTAGACCGTCATCTTCGCCGGCGCGGCGGCGTGTACCCCTCTGCCAAAGAACGCCAGGGCGGATGCCGCCATTGTAATGAAGCTTCTCCTGTACATCGTCTCCACTCCTTGATGTCCTGCCGCCCGGATCGGGGCCGGGCGGCAGGAGCCCACTATTTTACTTCAGTGACGGTCAGCTTGCCATTCACGCGTTCGGCGACGAACTCGATGTTCGAGCCTTCCTTCAGTCTTTCGAGCAGAGCCGAGTCTTCGACCCGGAAGACCATTGTCATCGCAGGCATGTCGAGGTTCTTCAGATCCTCATGCTTGATGGTGACCTTCTTCGCCTTGGCGTCTACCTTGTTGACGACACCCTTGGTGAATTCCTGGGCGAAAGCACCGAAGGCCGCGCTGGCAGAGAGCAGGGCGGCTAGGCTGATTTTGATTGTGGCAGTTTTCACGTTCGTGGCTCCTTTTTTGCGGATTATTTCCCAGCGACGGTGACGTCGCCGTGCATGCCGGCTTCGTAGTGGCCCGGGATCAGGCAGGCGAACTTGAACTCGCCGTCGGTGGTGAACTTCCAGACGATCTCGCCGGATTGACCGGCCGGAAGGCGGATGGAATTGGCATCGGCATGTTCCATCTCGGGGAACTTCTCCATGACCTTCTTATGCTCCAGAATCTTGTCCTCCTGATCGAGCACAAATTCGTGGTCGACGGTTCCGGCATTCTTGATCGCGATCTTGACTGTCTGCCCCTTGCGGACAGTGAAGACGGCAGGGGTGAATATCATCCTCCCATCTTCGGTTTCCTTCATCGTGACGCGGACCGTCTGCGTCGCCTTGGCCTTGTCGCCGGGTTCTCCAACAGCCATTTTTTCACCGTGGCCGCCGGCGTGATTGCCGGAAGCTAGGGCAGGGGTTGCGAGGGCGAACAGCGCCAGTGCCATTACAAAGTTCTTCATGCGTAGATCCTTTTTGACGTGGGAGTTTAGGCCTCAGCCGTTTGTCGGCTTCGGCGTGATTTGCGTCTTCGCGTCTTTGGTCCTGGTCGCGTCCGGTAGTTCGCCGATCCACTCCCAGGCCTGTGTTCCCGGTGGGTTTTCGTACCAGCCGGGATCGGAGTAGTCGTCCGCCGAGATGCCCTCGCGGACCTTCACGACCGAGAACATGCCGCCCATTTCGATCGGACCATGCAGCCCCCAGCCGGTCATCATGGGAACCGTGTTCTCGGGGATGGGCATTTCCATTTCGCCCATGTCGGCCATGCCTTTGGTTCCCATGGGCATGTATTCCGGCTGCAGCTTCCTGATCTTCTCGGCGACCTTCGACTTGTCCGCACCGATGAAGGTCGGGATGTCGTGACCCATGGCGTTCATCGTATGGTGCGACTTGTGGCAGTGGATCGCCCAGTCGCCGAGGTACTTGGCATCGAACTCGTAGGCACGCATCGCGCCGACCGGGATGTCGATGCTCACCTCCGGCCACCGCGCTTCCGGCCGCACCCAGCCGCCGTCGGTACATGTCACTTCGAAATCGTAGCCGTGCATGTGGATCGGATGGTTCGTCATGGTGAGGTTGCCGACTCGCACCCGCACCCTGTCGTTCCTGGAAACGACGAGCGGGCTGATGTCCGGAAACACGCGGCTGTTCCAGCACCACATGTTGAAGTCGGTCATCTCCATGATCCGCGGCACATAGGAGCCGGGATCGATGTCGTAGGCGTTGAGCAGGAAGACAAAGTCGCGGTCGACGCGCATGAACGTCGGATCCTTGGGATGGACGACGAAGAAGCCCATCATGCCCATGGCCATCTGCACCATCTCGTCGGAATGCGGGTGGTACATGAAAGTGCCGGATTTCACGAGGTCGAACTCGTAGACGTAGGTCTTGCCGACCGGAATGTGCGGCTGCGTCAGCCCGCCGACGCCGTCCATGCCCGATGGCACGAGCATCCCGTGCCAGTGGATCGTGGTGTGCTCCGGCAGCTTGTTCGTCACGAAGATGCGGACGCGGTCGCCTTCGACCGCCTCGATGGTCGGCCCCGGCGACTGTCCGTTGTAGCCCCAGAGATAGGCGGTCATGCCGTCTGCCATCTCGCGCTCGACTGGTTCGGCGACGAGGTGAAACTCCTTGACGCCGTTGTTCATCCTGTGGGGCAGGGTCCAGCCATTGAGGGTGACCACCGGCTGATAGTCCGGACCGGAGGCCGGGTGGAGTGGCGGCTGCATGTCCGCCGATTCCATTGTCGGTGCGTCGGGCAGGCCCATCGCCGACGTCTTCGTCCAGGCGGCTGCGGTGAGCAGAGTGGCGCTGGCTCCAAAAAGTTGTCGTCTGTTGAACATGGTGTGTCCTTTCTCAATGACCGCCGCCAGCGCTGCTTTCGGAAGCAGCGGCGACCTCGGTCTCTGCCGACGCCTTCGTCGCGCCGCCGCCGTAGATCGCAGGCGCCAGGTTGGCTTCGGCCAGCCAGAAGTCGCGCTTTGCGTTGACGGAGAGCAGGATGGAGTTGATCTTGTCACGGGTGTCGGTGAGCAGCTCGAAGGTGTTCGAGATCATGCCGTTGTAGGTCAGCAGGGATTCTTCCTCGACCTTGGTGCGCAGCGGTACGACGTCGTTGCGGTAGTGCCGCGCGATATCGTAGTTCGAGCGGTAGGCTTCGTATGCCGATCTCGCCTCCGACCGGACATTGACGGCCTTCTCCGCCAGCAGATTCGCCGCCCGCATGTATGCCACTTCAGCCTTGCGCATCCGGGCCTTGCCCGTATCGAAGATCGGGATTGCGAACTCCAGTTCGACCTGAGCGGTCGTCCTGGTCTTCTTCTCGTCGTCCTCGATTTCCTGTTCCGTTTCGAAGCCCGTCAGGATTTCGAGGTCGGTGACATAGCGCGTTGCTTCGGTCAGGCCATACGATCTGGCAGTGGCTTCGAGTTCGAGCTTTGCGACCTGGAGGTCTATCCGATTTCGGAGTGCTTCGGCCTCGATGGTGTCTCGCCTGACGACGGACTTGGGTAGCGGGGGCAGGCCGTTGGGAACCTGGTAGTCCAGGTCGGTGCCCCAGAGGCCCATCAGCCGCGTCAACTCCTCCTTGGCGAGACGGGCCGCCAGCCGGGCCTTCGCTGTCTCTCCGGCGAGTTCAGCAACGAACACATGTTCGCGGGCCTGGGCGCCCTTGGTCATCGCACCGGTCTCGCCCAGCTTCTCCGCGAGCTCGGAAGCGGCGTCCGCCGCCTCCTGCGCGCGCTGCAGCTGCCCGACGTTCTCCCAGGCCGCGACCGCGCCGATCCAGGCCCGCCGGGTGTCGGCGGCGACCTGAAGCGTCTTCACGGCCGCGGTCAGTTGCGACTGCCGAAAGCGAGTGTCGGCGATCGCGATATCCCTGTTCCTCGTGGCGAGCGCCAGGATGTTCGTCGTGATCATTCCCTCGATCGTCTTGAACGCCCCCAGCTCCGGCGTCCCCATGCCGGTCGTGCCGATGGAGACGGTCGGGTTGAGGAACATCGTCGACTGCCAGGCGTCAGCGGCGCTGTCGCCAAGATCGGCGTAGGCGGACTGCAGACCCTTGTTGTTGAGCAGCGCGATCTGGACGGATGTTTCGACGTCGAGGGTCTTCCTTCGCGCGAGCAGACTTCTCACCTGCGCGGCCGCCGACCGGGCTTGGTTCTGGTTCTGGATCCAGACGGTCTCTTTCGCCGTGACAGTGGCGGTCTTGTTGAAAACGGCGGTGAAGCCCGCTTCCTTGCTGGAATAGTCGGCGTCCGTGGCGCAGCCGCTCAACACCAGCGGGAATATCAGCGCCACCATTGTTCTTCTAGGCTCGATCATGAGGCGTCTCCATTCGCTGGAGACTGCAGATCGTTCAGTCTACGCCATGGCTTGGGGTCGACGGGCTGCCTGGTGACGTAGCCCGAGATCGGCGACCGGTATGCGGCCGGGCGCGCGGACGGCTGTTCGACCGCTGCGGGGGACGCCACCACGTCGGGAGGAAGCGTGGATGCGCAGCTGCCGACAAGAAGCGGCAGCCCCACCACGAAGAGCGAGGGTTTCATTATGAAATTTCCGAATAAGAGATAGCCTACGGTGCGCCCGCCCGAATGCGGGGCAGGCGACCGACTGGACCCGATCGAGCGGGCGCGTCTCTATTCAGATATTGGGGGGACGGTGGAGAGGCGGAAGTTCCCCAAGGGTCGTCCGGTCGTCAATAAATTCCCGGATGGAATTCACGATGGGTCCGCCGACGTCGGGACCTTCACAAATGATGCCAAGCCCGCCGCAGAAATCCTTGCAGCATTCCTGCTTGACCAGCTTCGATACGCCATCGGCATCATTGGAGGTGTCGCCATGCGAATGGTCGTGACGGGCCGTCTGCGCCGTGTCGTGGCCCTCGTGGGACGGTGTCAGGTCCGAGGCGACGACGTCCAGCTTGGGAAACGAGGAGCCGTGCATCGCGGCGTTGGCATTCGACAGCGAGTACCCCGCCAGTGATACGATGATCACCAGCCGCATCATCAGGAGCAGCTTGCTCAATATGATTCGGTACATCTTGCCCATGCCCAACGAGCTACATGCAAAGCAGCTCGATTTCAATTGCCGACCTCTTTGTCCTCGATGTTCGGGTCCTTTATGTGGCGAACATCACGCAAGGCAGCCGGAATTGGTTCGATCGGAAGGTGAGGAGAGGGGCGAGGGCGGTGACGATATTGCCGATGCAGTCGGGGCCGGCGCTGGTTTCCAGTCAGCGAGGAGGCGCTCCAACATCCGTCCCTTTGGCCACTTTACAGATTGTCGGCTGACCGCTTCCGGCGCGGCAGCAGCATCCGGTCGACCGTCTCGTCACGGACGACGAGCGTGTGCCAGATCGCCGCGGCGAGATGCAGCGCGACCATCGCCAGGATGATCCTCGACCCGACAACGTGGTACGGCGCAATCCCGAACCAGAAGTAGCTCGCGACGAATCCCATGCAGGCCTGTCCGATGATTGCGGCGTAGAAGGCGTGATGAAGCGTCGCGGCGGCTCGCCCGGTCCATGTGCCGGGCGCGCCGGTCTCGGGCGGGTGAAGGACACGAAGAACCAGGCGTACGCCCATCAACAGGCCGATCGCCATTCCCGCATAGTTGTGGAGCTGGTGTTGGAAGACGTCCGAAGGCGATGGCATCATCCCCATGTGGACGGCGTGGTGGATTCTCCCGATGCTGCCACCCGTCAGATACTGGACTGGCACCATGAGGGCGATCAGCCAGTGAAGCCCTATCTGGGCCAGCGAATAGCCACCTTTCATCAATCCTCTCCCAGCGAGAGCCGCAGACTAATCGGCGGCGGTTAACGCTTCCTGATCGGGCCGTTGCCAAGCCGCCACAGAAGGCTGCGCATAGCGCGCCGAGAGCTGCCGCAAGATGGCGGTGTGATCGGAGAGAGTGTTCGCCCTTTTGCTGCCCAGATGAGAACGGATATCGGTAAGCAAGCGGCATGATCTTGGATTCGGAACGCAGCTTTATGGGACGGACCATATTCGTGAACATATTCGGACTGCTCGCCGTCGTGGAAGCTGTGCTGATCACGGCAGTCCCCTTGCCGGCAGCCGAGGATGTCGTGGCTCTTCGGCAGGCGGACATGAAGGCCATGGCCGCGGCGGCAAAGACGATCTCCGGCATGTTCAAGGATCCGACGAGCTACAAGGCTGCCGAGTTCAGGTGGGCTGCCGACACGATCCGCGAAAGGTCGGGCATCGTTCTCTCAGGACACTTCGCGTCCGAGACCGCCAATCTGCAGTCGAAGGCCGGGCCGAACATCCTTAACGAGCGCGACCGGTTCGACCGTATCGCCAACGACCTGCGCGACTACGCCGTCGCACTGGATGCCGCCGCGCAGAAGAACCCCGGGCCGATGACTGCCAGCATGCGCATGAAGCCCGGAGAGGCCATGGGCGGCGGTCCTTTCGGTACTCACGTCCGCAACGAGCAGGAACTGCTGGCAATGCCGGCGGAACACGCGTTCCACCTCATGCTCCAGACCTGCACGACCTGCCACGCCAAATTCAGGATGGAATAAGGGCGATCATGCGGGACCGGGAATTGCTCGCCTTGTTCAAGCGTCCGACCTTTCAAGCACGCCTCATGCGCTTCAAACAGCCATGTTCGACGCTGCCGACATCACTTCCCGAGGGGCAGGACCGCCGAACATATGGCGGCCATCCTCCTCGACTTCCGTGAAACACCAGCGCACGACGCCATCCCGATCGAGCAGGAATTCGCCGACGAGTTGGCCGTGGCCGGTGGCGTTCATCTGCTTGTCATCCTCGGTAAATTCATAGCCATCCGCCTTGTCGAGGAATTCCATCGCTGCCATCAGGTCCATGGGCGCTGGAAGCTCGCCCGGCATGTCGATGCGCATCGACGTCACCGCATCCATGCTGATCTTGTGCGGCCAGTCATTCTCGGCCTCGGTGAACTGAAGATTCGGCAGGCCGAAGGCCCTGTGCGATACCCGTTCCGGGTCCGAGGCCGCCAGCAGATTGGGAAGCGGATGGTAGCGGAAATAGAGACGGGCACGCTCGATCGGCGTGTTGACGACGGTCAGGCTGTCGATGCCTTTCTCCTGCAATGCGTCGGTGAGTTCCGCCATGGCGGCAATTTGCCGGCGACAGAACGGGCAATGCAATCCGCGAAACAACCCGACGAGCACCGGCTTCTGGCCGCGAAAATCGTCGATGGCGACCTTGCCCTGGCGCGTGATCGCATCCAGCACCACGTTCGGCGCGCGATCTCCCGGCTGCAATGGTCTTGCGGCGTGGTTCTCCTGCATGTTTCGTTCCTCCCTTTATGTTTTTGAATCGATTTGCCAAATCGATCTCCGGCGATCACTGCAACGAGGACAGGTCAGTCGAGAAACGGCAAGACGACGAGCGTGCCTGGATCGAGGTTGTGGCGGATGCACACATCCTGTGCCAGCGTGAAATACCGTTCCGCCTCGTCCATGTCGTCATGCTCAAGGCTGAGTGTCGCCAAGCCATCATAGCACGGAAAGAGCAGTTGCGGTTCATCAATTTCCTTCGCAACCTCAAGGGCTTCCTCGTAATACTTACGAGCTAGCTTCGGCTGCCCGTGGCATTGATGAATCTGGCCCAGCACGATCAGCGGCACGGAGAGATGGTCGCGCTGATCGAGCGCACGGTCGATTTCGACAGCCTTTTCCGCAGCCGGTACACCCTCGGCGGCGCAGCGATCGGTGAAGGTGCAGCAGGCAACTGCGAGGTTGGCGAGAAGGCGCGCCTGGAAGCCGAGATCGCCGATACGGGTCGCAAGCTCCAGTCCGCGCCGGCAGATCTTGATGGCGTTGGCCGGATCGACAATCGTGTAGAGAACGCCGAGGTTGGAATAGGCGCGGCAGGCAGCACTTTGCAGATCGGCCTTTTCGGCGACCGAGAGGCTGCGCTCCACTTCCTGCACGGCCTCGCGGCGACGTCCGAGCCGCGCAAAGGCCGCACCCTTGGTGTTCAGCGCCTCCGCCATCGCTCGCGCTGTCTCCCGTCCGGCCTCGGTCGTCCCGTCGATCGGCAGCGTTTGCAGGCATTGCAGTGCCTGCGTCGCCCACTCGGCGGCGGCGGCCTGATCCCCCATGCGGAAGGCCAGATGGCCGCGCTCCTGCAGAACATGTGCACGTTCGACCGGCGCATCGATTGTTGCGATTATCGCTTCGGCTTCGGCCAAGTGTGTCTCCGCTTGATCGCGGCGCCCTGCATCGAGATGCAAACGGCCGACCTTGCGCAATATCCGCGCTGCGGCGATAGGGTTGTTATTGCGGTGGATCGCAAGCGCTCGCTGATAATGGTTCAAGGCAACGTCGCGGAGGCCCGCGGGACCGCAGAGATCGGCAAGACGCTCCAGCAGCGCGAGTTGCTCTGGTGTCACCTCCGCCTCGTTTGCGAGGGCCGCAAGGGCCTGACGGTAGAGGCGCATCGCATCGTCATTGGCGTAGGTTTTGCGCGCCAGATCGCCCGCCGCCATCAGATAGGTGGCCCCCTTGGCCTTTTCGGTGGTCAGGCTGAAGTGATGGCCGAGCTGCGCCAGATGCTCGGGCCGGTCGGGTGCTGCGCCATATTGACGTTCCAGAACCTGACCGATCCGTCGATGAAGCTCCATGCGCCGTTGCAGTAGGAGATTGTGATAGATGACGTCGTGCATCAGTGTCTGGCTGAAGCGATATCCCGGCGATCCGCCGGCATCGGGTCCGCGCAATTCCTCGATGATATTGGCATCGCAGAGATGATCCAATGCCGCGTCGATGGCGGCCGGATCTGTGGCGATGGTGCGAAGCAGGGCAGTATCGAACTTGGGGCCGACCACCGCCGCCTCCTGTGCCAACCGTCTGATCTCCTGCGGCAGACGATCGACACGGGCAAGCAACAGGGCTTGCAGGTTCACCGGGATATCGACATCCGTGTCTTCGGCGGCAACTTGCCAGTGCTGACCGTCATTGTGCAACGTGCCCATGTCGATCAGCACCCGAAGGATTTCTTCGATGAAAAGCGGATTGCCGCCGGCGCGGTCGAGGATGCGCTTGCGCATCGTCACCGGCAACTTGGCATAGCTCTCGCCAAAAAACGCAGCAAGCAGCTTCTGCCCGTCGGCCGCAAAGAGTGGGGCAAGACGCTGCACGGTGACGCTGACACGATTGGAGTCCAGTGGGTCGGTCTGCGATGTCGGCCGGTAGATCGCAAGCAGCATCAACCGGCTGCGCTCCAGCCGGTCCATCATGAAGCGAAGCACTTCCAGCGAGGCGGCGTCCGCCCAATGCAGATCCTCGATGACAAGCAGCAGGGGACCTTGCGCCAGCCGCCGCTCGAAGACGGTGCGGACGGCATAGAAGATCTGCCGCCGCAACTGCTCCGGCTCGATGTACCGCAACGCGCCATCGGGATCGCCGAGGCCGAGGACATGCAGAAAGAGCGGCAGAAGTCCCTCGACCTCTTCCTGTGTCAGATCGAGCGCGCGGAACCCCGTTGCCAGCAATTGCCGCGCCCTGTCGAGATCGTCCCGCTCGCCGATGCCGTAGGCGCTGCGCACGACCGCGCCGAGCGTGCCATAGGATTGTTCGCCGAGAGGAGAGCAGGTCGCTTTGCGGATGGCGAGGCCCTGGAAACGGGCGGCATTGCCGGCGATCGCGACGAATTCGTTGACCAGCCGCGACTTGCCGATGCCCGCTTCGCCGATCAGGCGGACAAGCTGTGCTGCGCCACCGCAGGCAAGATCGAGGCACGTCAGCAACCGCGACATTTCCGTATCCCGTCCGATCATCGGTGCCTGAAGGCCGAGACTTTCGAGCCCGCGCGCCGTATGCGGCGCTTCCGACAGCCCTGTCAGCCGATGGACAAGGACGTTTCCGCTTTTGCCGCGCAACGCCTGCGCGCCGAGACTGTCGAAGGCAAAGGCATGGCGGGTGAGGCGATAGGTCAGCGGCCCGACGAGGATATCGTTTTCGCCGGCCATGGATTGCAGGCGTTGGGCGGTGTTCACCGTATCGCCGGTCACCGAATAGGATTTTGCACTGACCGCACCGAAGCCACCGGTGACGACCGGGCCGCTATTGATGCCGATATGCAGACGCAGCGGTACGCCGGCGCGTGCGTGCCAGCGCTCGCCGACCTGCGTCGCCCGACCGATCATATCCAGTGCGGCACCGAGCGCCCGGACCGGATCGTCCTCATGAGCGACCGGCGCGCCAAACAGCGCCAGCAGCGCATCGCCGACGAACTTGTCGACGAAGCCGCCATAGGCTTCGACTGCCTGGGTCATCTCTTCGAACAATTCGTTCTGCAGCACCCGCATGACTTCAGGGTCGATCTGCTCGCTCAGCGTCGTGAAGCCGCAGAGATCGGCAAAGAGCACGGTCACCGGCCGCCGGTCGGCATCGCCCTCCGATTTAGACAGTACCGACTCGATCTTCGGCTTCGATGCGGGTTGCGCTGTGCCTGGTATCGACGCACCACATCGGGGGCAGAAGGCAAAATCGGGCTGACAAGGATGGCCGCAGGCAGCACAGGAGAGTGGTTGCTTCGCGCCGCATCGCGGACAGAAAGCAAAACCGCTCTGAATATCAAACCCGCAGCCGCTGCACTCCATCGGACGCATCTCACGAAACCCCGATGTACGGCTATTTCAGCCGCAACCAGCAGGCCTCAGACAGGGGACAAGCATGAACCTGCTGACCCAGGCCCGCAAGCACTAAACAAGCGGCGGATCTGGCGACAGCTTCGGTAGCTTGAGAACGGCGATCTTGGCGTCATGAGCATTGACGAACGGATGGATTTACCGGTGCTGCTGCTGCAGGATTGCACGGTTGCTTTTTCGGGTGTTCGATTATCCGCCGTCACTGCGAATGGGCGTCGGCGAGCCTTGCAACCCGGCAGTCTAAGAGCACAGGCCGGTCCACATTGATCATCTCCTCAATCCTGGCATCGAGTTCGGTAGGGTTCTCGCAACGAAGGCCGACGGCGCCATAGGCTTCTGCGAGCTTGGCAAAATCGGGCAGTGAGGCCGAATAAGAGCGCGCTCGACTGTTGCCATCCGGCATGGGATCCCATTCTTGCGCCATGCCCGGATGCTCATCGCTCAAGACGAAAATCTTGATCGGCGCTTGATGCTGTATCGCCGTCGACAGCTCTTTCATCGTCGTTTGCACCGAAGCATCGCCGGCAATATCGATGACAAGGCGGCCGGGATTTGCGATCTGCGCCCCCAGCGCGGCAGGAAGACCGAAGCCCATCGTCCCCAATCCCCCTGAGGTAATCCAGCGATTGGGTTTGTCGAAACCGAAGAACTGCGCCACCCACATCTGCTGACCGATCTCCGTGGCGATGATGGGGTCGTGCGGCTTTGTCAGCGCATGCAGGCGCTCCAGGGCATGTTGCGGCATGATTGCATGGTCCAGCCGCTCGTAGGAAAGCGAATGGCGAGCTCGCCAATGATCGATCTCCGTCCACCACGCTCGCAACCGCTTCTGGTCGGGCACGGTGGAAAGCGACCGCCAGGCATGGATCATGCCCGCCAGCACATGCGCGGCGTCGCCCTGAACGCCGATGTCGACGAGAACGCGTTTGTTGATCGACGAGGCATCGATATCGATCTGGATTTTCTTCGAGTGAGGCGAAAACTCATGGACGCGCGAGATCGCAAGATCGTCAAACCGCGCGCCGATGGCGACCATCAGGTCGCACTCGCCAATTGCCATATTGGCTTCATGCGAGCCGTCCTGTCCGGCGACCCGCAGCCAGTTCGGCCCGGTGGCGGGGTAGGCTCCAAGCCCGATGATGGTGGACGTTACGGGAAAGCCGGTTAGGTCGACGAACTCGCGCAACAATCTCGATGCCTCCGGTCCTGAATTGATGATGCCGCCGCCGGTATAGATGATGGGGCGCCGGGCTTCGGCCATCAATGCGACCGCCGCTCGGATCGCGTTTTGATCGCCTTGCATTGCCGGCTGGTAGCTCGGCAGCGGAGCTACCTTGTCAGGTGAGACGTAGGTCCCGCTGGCGAAGAGCACGTCCTTCGGCATGTCGACGAGAACAGGACCGGGCCGACCGGCCGCCGCGATCCGGAAAGCCAGATGGATCGTTTTGGCGAGATCGTCGATGTGTTGGACGAGGAAATTGTGCTTTGTGCAGGGGCGGGTGATGCCGACCGTATCGCATTCCTGAAAAGCGTCCGTGCCGATCAGACTTGTCGGCACCTGGCCGGCGAGGCAGACGAGCGGAACGGAGTCCATAAGGGCATCCTGCAGCGCCGTAACCGCATTTGTAACGCCTGGCCCCGATGTCACCAGCATGACGCCAACTCTTCCGGTCGAGCGGGCATAGCCTTCGGCTGCGTGTCCGGCGCCTTGCTCATGGCGCACCAGGAAATGTTTGATGTCCTCCTGTTGGAAGATTTCGTCATAGATCGGCAGCACCGCGGCGCCGGGATAACCGAAAATGTGTTCGACACCGTTTTCGCGCAGCGCTTGCAGAACGATCTCGCCGCCGTTCATGCGACGATCAGAAGGGTTGTTTAGAGAAGAGTTGGCTTTCTCGCCGGTCATATCTGGGTTCCGTCGTGAGTGAGGTGATGGGTGCGACGGGGCATAAAAAAAGGCCCCGTCAGGGACCTGTTTTCGGCGCATGGGTGGCTATTGCCGGACGATCAGATCGTCCTGCCCATGCGCGATATCACCACTACGAGAACCACTGCGATTTTCATGGGCAGTAGAACTAGCTCCAAATCTACACGTCGTCAACGTCGTCTCTGCGCAGATTGTATCTGTGGTTGAGAATATTTGAGATCAGTGGTTCGATCAGTGACGACCCAAGGGCAGGGGCGATCCGTTCGCCAGCCTATCGACCAAAGGCAAGCTCTGCTCGTTCTATCGCTCGGGAAGCGATTTCGACCACTTCCTCCAATGTGCGCCGGTCAGGCGTTCCGAGCCAGCCGGCAACGAATTGAAGATCAGGCAGTTTGGGGGAGATATCGAGGGCCACCAGTCTTCCGGCCGCGAGTTCGAGCGCGACAATGGCGGGCGGAATAACAGCAATGCCCAAACTGTCCAATGCCATGCGGATCAGCGTGGCGAGCGACGAACTCGCGTAGATTCTGGGCGTCGGCAGGGCGGGATCTGAAAACAGTTCGGTTACCTGCACATAGGGCTGGGTGTTGCGCGCGAAGGTGAGGATGGGCCAACGCGCGATTTCCTCCAGCGAACCGTCCTTGAGATCGGCCTTGACCTTCGGGCTGGCGACAAAACTCACCGGAAACCGGCACAGTTGGCGTTGAATGACGGCAGGAGCGCTCAATGGTCCGACCAGAAACGCCAGATCGATTTTCTGCTGGAGCAACCGCTCGCGCAGATTGGTCGAAATATCGACCTCGATCTCCAGCGCAAGCTTGGGGTAGGTGTTGCTCACCTGTTCGAGGAAGCTCGGAAGCCACGTGTGGACGATCGTCTCTGCCACACCCAGCTTGAATGTACCGCCGAGATGGGTTCGGTCGGCGACCGCGTGGAGCATTTCGGCCCGGAGCCGAAGCAGCCGGTCGGCATAGGTCAGCACCTGTCGTCCGGCGGGCGTGACCGACAATGTCCGGCTAGACCGATCGAATAGCTGGGTCCCGAGTTCCTCCTCCAACTGCGCCACCCGAACGGAAATGGCCGGTTGGGTCGTGTTCAGCTTTTCGGCAGCGGCTCGGAAGCTCTCAAGCTGCGCAATCCACAACACCGTTTCCAGCGCCTTGAAATCCACCATGCATCGTTCCTCTGATAAATAGAATTTATCGATATTCATGAAAAATGACAATTTGAAATTATCGCGTTTTTGCCGATGCTTGTATCCGAAGAAAACGAGGTGTCTCCATGAACATAGTATCGAACCGTCAGGAGCAGACTTTCTCCAATCCACTCGCCATGCGGGCCGCCTCCAGGAATGGCAGCTGGACGAAGGAAACAAGTGGCACCGCCCCCGGCTACGTCCAAGCCAATCTCGCCATCCTGCCGAGCGCGCTGGCGGATGATTTCCTGCGCTTTTGCGTGCGCAATCCCAAGGCATGTCCGCTTGTCGGCATATCCGAAAAAGGCTCGCCGCGCATTCCGGACCTGGGCGTCGATCTCGACATCCGGACGGATGTGCCGAGATACCGCGTCTGGCAAGATGGCGAACTGGCCGCCGAGCCAACTGACATTAGCGATCTCTGGAGCGACGACCTCGTGGTCTTCGCCATCGGCTGTTCGTTCTCGTTCGAAGAAGCGCTGATCGCAAATGGCATAGGGCTTCGCCACGTCGCCGAAGGGCACAATGTCGCCATGTACCGGACGAATATCGAATGTGTCCCGGCGGGACCGCTTTCCGGCCCGATGGTCGTCTCCATGCGGCCGCTCGCCCCAGCCGACGCCATCCGGGCGGTCCAGATCACCTCGAGAATGCCGGCAGTGCATGGCGCACCCGTTCACATCGGCTTACCCGCGTCCATCGGAATTATGAACCTCGAGCGACCAGACTACGGCGATCCGACCCGCATCATGCCCGACGAAATGCCGGTCTTCTGGGCATGTGGGGTGACGCCGCAAGCCGTCATTGAGGCCGCCCGCCCGAAATTCGCAATCACGCATGCGCCCGGCTGCATGCTGGTCACGGACAAGCCGAACGCGGCCCTCATCACTTTCTAAGGCGTGATGCCGAAAAACATGAGCGGTTTTCGGATAACACCATGCTCCAACTATCTAATTTAGAACAGGATTGGACAATCACGCCCCGCCAATAAGAACTGGGAAAATCGCGGGGCCATGGCAAACTCAACAACGAAAAGGGGAATGACATGACAGACAACTACGCCGTCTCAACGCGTGCCGAGCCGCGAAGCTGGTATGGTGAACTGACGCAGCCGGGGAAACGCACATTCTGGGCGTGCTTTTCCGGATACGCGCTGGATGCGTTCGATGTCCAGATCTACAGCCTCGCAATACCGGCGATCATTGCCACGCTTGCAATTTCCAACACCGATGTCGGGATCATCGCCACGGTGACGCTTCTTGCCTCCGCACTCGGCGGCTGGTTTGCCGGCATTCTCGCCGACCGCTTCGGGCGGGTGCGCACCTTGCAGATCACGGTGATCTGGTTCGCCGTATTCACCTTCCTCAGCGGCTTTGCCCAAAATTTCGAACAGCTTCTCGTATGCCGTGCGCTGATGGGGCTTGGTTTTGGTGGCGAATGGTCGGCCGGCGCGGTGCTGATGGCCGAGGTGATCGCAGCCAAGCACCGTGGGAAAGCGGTCGGCATGGTGCAAAGTGCCTGGTCTGTCGGCTGGGGTGCGGCCGTTTTGCTGTCCACCATCCTGTTCAGCCTGATGCCGCAGGAAGAGGCCTGGCGCGGGCTCTTCTGGGCTGGGCTGGCACCGGCCATTCTCGCCATCATCGTGCGGCGGTTCATTCAGGAGCCGGAGGTCTACACCGCCTCGCAGAAGAAGCTGCAAGCCTCCGGCGAGGTCGTGCGCATCACCGAAATCTTCGCCCCCGCGATGCTCGGCCGGACCATGCTGCTGTCGTTGATGACCACCGGTGCGCAAGGCGGCTATTATGCAATCGCCACCTGGCTGCCGAGCTTCCTCAAGACGGAAAGGCACTTGAGCATCATCGGTAGCGGCGGCTACCTCGCCGTCATCATCATCGGCTCGTTCTTCGGCTATGTCACCGGCGCCTATTTGTCCGACATCATCGGCCGCCGCAAGAAGTTCGTGCTGTTTGCGATCGGTGCGATGGTCACTGTCATGATCTATACCTACCTGCCGATCAACAACACGCTGATGCTGTTTCTCGGCTTCCCCCTGGGCTTCTTCGCTTCCGGCATCTTCGCGGGAATGGGCGCCTTTCTGACCGAGAATTTCCCGACCCGCACGCGTGCGGCAGGGCAGGGCTTCACCTATAATTTCGGCCGCGGCGTCGCCGCCCTCAACCCGACGCTGGTGGGCATCGCGACGGCTACCATGCCGCTCGGCAAGGCAATCGCCATATTCGCCGTCGTCGCCTACCTGCTGGTCATCATCGCCGCTTTCATCCTGCCCGAGACCAAAGGCAAGGAACTGGCAGCCGACTGACGCCTTGCCGGATTGCGGCAGGCGCTGCAATCCGCCTCTTTCCCAAATCGATGAAACAAGGACCGTGCTTTCCGCGCGGATGGTCAAGTCATGAGTGAATCACACTGGGATTTCTGGATCGATCGCGGCGGCACGTTCACCGATGTCATCGGACGCGACGCCGAAGGCCGCCTGCATGCCCGCAAAATGCTGTCCGAAAATCCCAGCGCCTACCGGGATGCGGCCGTCGCCGGCATAAGGGCGTTGATGGGCCTTGATGCGAGTGAACCGATACCGGCCGGCGCCATCGGCGAGGTGCGCATGGGAACCACGGTTGCGACCAATGCCCTCCTGGAGCGCAAGGGCGAGCCAACTGCCCTCATCACAACGCGCGGCTTCCGCGATGCGTTGGAGATCGGCTACCAGGCGCGGCCCGATATTTTCGCCAAGCACGTCGTCAAACCGGAACTGCTCTACGGTTTCGTCGCCGAGATCGACGAGCGCGTTCTGGCCGATGGCGAAGTCGAGAAGGAATTGAACGAAGAGGAAGCCCGCAAAGCCGTCGAAGAGATCGCCGCACGTGGCTTCAAATCCATTGCCATCGTGCTGATGCATGCTTACCGCTATCCAAGCCATGAGCAGGCGATCGCTGCCATCGCCCGCCAGATGGGCTTTCCGCAGGTTTCCGTCAGCCACGAAGTTTCGCCGCTGGTGAAATTCGTCGGTCGCGGCGACACGACGGTCGTCGATGCCTATCTTTCGCCGATCCTGCGCCGCTATGTGGCGCAGGTGACGGAAGAACTCGATCTCGAGCGGACCGGAGCTCGGTTGACCTTCATGACCTCGTCGGGCGGATTGACCGCCGCCAGCCTGTTCCAGGGCAAGGACGCCATTTTATCCGGACCTGCGGGCGGTGTGGTCGCCCTTGCGCAGACCGGCGCGGAAGCCGGTTTTGCAAAAGTGATCGGCTTCGACATGGGCGGCACCTCCACGGATGTTGCCCATTTCGACGGAGAATATGAACGGACATTCGAAACCCAGGTCGCCGGCGTGCGCATGCGCGCACCGATGATGCAGATCCACACGGTCGCAGCCGGCGGCGGATCGCTCCTGCGCTATGACGGCGCACGTTTCCGCGTCGGCCCGGAATCTGCCGGCGCCCATCCAGGCCCCAAGGGTTACCGCAGGGATGGGCCACTTGCCGTCACCGATGCCAATATCATGGTCGGCAAGCTGATACCCGTCATGTTTCCGGCGATCTTCGGTGAAAGCCAGGATCAGCCTCTCGACTACGCTGTGGTCAAGACCGCCTTCGACGCACTCGCCGAGGAGATCGGCGATGGGCGCAGCGGCGAGGAGGTGGCCGACGGCTTCCTGAAGATTGCCGTCGCCAATATGGCGGAAGCCGTGAAGAAGATCTCGATCGCACGGGGATACGATGTCAGCACCTATGCCTTGAACGCCTTCGGCGGGGCGAGTGGCCAGCATGCGTGCCTGGTGGCGGATGCACTCGGGATGACGAAAGTCCTCGTCCATCCATTCTCAGGCCTGCTGTCCGCTTATGGCATGGGGCTTGCTGACATCCACGCCATGCGCCAGGCCTCGCTCGATCTGCCTCTTCATGCCGAGAGCATCCCGGCAATCGTCACGGCAGCGCAGCCATTGTCAGAAGCGGCGTTCCGCGAGGTCCGTGAACAGGGCATCGATGCCTCCGAGACCACTGTTCATCTGCGGCTGCATATCCGTTATGCCGGTGCCGACACCGCATTGGAAACCACCGCTGCCCGGATCACCGCGACAGAAGCCGGCATTGCGCCAAGCCATTTTGACGTCGATGCGCTGAAACAGAGCTTCGAAGTCGCGCACAAGTCCCGCTTCGGTTTTGTCGATCATGACAAACCGATGATCGTCGAGACGCTCGCCATCGAGGCGGTCGGGGGAGGCCGGAGCGTGGAACCGGAGGCAAACGCAGTCACCAACAATGTCCGTCTCGATCCCGCCACCCGCACGCGCTTCTTTTCCGAGGGGCGGTGGCACGCGGCGCCGGTCTATCGCCGCGAGCAACTTTCCTCCGGAAATGTCGTCGAAGGTCCGGCCCTGCTGATCGAGCCTAACCAGACCATCGTGATCGAAGACGGCTGGACAGGCACGCTGACAGCCAAGGATCATATTGTCCTCGAACGCAAAATCGCCAGATCGCGGTCACTGGCGCTCGGCACGGCGGCTGATCCGGTCATGCTCGAAATATTCAACAACCTCTTCATGTCGATCGCCGAGCAGATGGGCTTCACGCTGCAAAACACGGCATCGTCCGTCAACATCAAGGAGCGGCTCGACTTCTCCTGCGCGATCTTCGATCGTCATGGCGCGCTCGTCGCCAATGCCCCGCATGTCCCGGTGCACCTGGGGTCGATGGATCGCTCGGTGGAGGCGATCATCACCGGCAATCCGATCATCCATGCCGGCGATGTCTTCGCCATCAACGCACCCTATAACGGTGGCACACATTTGCCTGACATCACGGTCTGCACCCCGATTTTCGACGCCGAGGACAATGAAATCTTGTTTTGGGTGGCATCCCGCGGCCATCATGCCGACATTGGCGGCATCGCGCCGGGATCGATGACGCCGAACGCCCGCACCATCGATGAAGAGGGCGTCTATATCGACAACTTCAAGCTCCTGGACCGGGGCCGTTTTCGGGAGGCTGAACTTGCCGAACTGCTGACGGGAGCACTCCACCCGGTGCGCAATCTCGGCCAGAACATCGGGGATATCAAGGCGCAGATCGCCGCCAACCGTAAGGGCGCCGACGAACTCGGAAAGATGGTCGATCGGTTCGGCCTCGACGTCGTCGAAGCCTATATGGCGCATGTGCAGGACAATGCGGCAGAAAGTGTCCGCCGCTTGATCGCTCGCCTTGACGATGCCGAATTCACCTATCCGATGGACCAGGGATGCGAGATTAAGGTCCGCATCAGCATCGACCGCACGAAACGCGAAGCGACGGTCGACTTTACCGGCACATCGCAACAGCAGCCGGACAATTTCAATGCCCCGGAACCGATCACCCGCGCGGCGGTCCTCTATGTCTTCCGTGTCCTCGTGGAAGACCATATCCCGATGAATGCAGGCTGCCTGCGGCCGATCAGAATCATCGTCCCGGAAGGGTCAATGCTTGCACCTCGCCGCCCGGCGGCAGTCGTCGCCGGAAACGTCGAGGTGAGCCAGGCCGTCACCAATTGTCTCTTTGGGGCGCTCGGTAAGCTGTCGTCGTCACAAGGGACGATGAACAATCTGACCTTCGGAAATGAGACGCACCAATATTACGAAACGCTATGCTCGGGCGCTCCGGCAGGCGAGGGGTTTTCAGGCGTTGCCGGCGTTCAGTCCCATATGACGAATTCGCGCCTGACGGATCCGGAAATCCTCGAACTGCGCTTTCCCGTCGTGCTCGAGGATTTCCACATACGCGAAGGTTCAGGGGGCAAAGGACACTGGAACGGCGGCGACGGCACCAGCCGCACGATCCGTTTCCGGCGCTCGATGGATTGCGCGATCCTCTCCGGGCACCGCACCGTCAGGCCGTTCGGCCTCGCCGGCGGCGAAGCGGGCGAAACCGGCAGAAACCTCGTGCGCCGGCTCGACCAGAAAATCGAGCTGCTGCCAGGCTGTGCGCAGACGCGGCTTGATGAAGGCGAGGCGATCACCATCGTCACCCCGACCGGCGGCGGCTATGGGGCTCCACTCAGCGGATGAGTGGCCCGGCGCGAACCCAGTTTCTACGACGAGGTATGGGCGCCATCGAGGATCTGTCGTGCCTCGGCCCGCGGCGCCGCGACGGAATGCCGCTTAACGAGCGAGCATTCGAGCTTCGCAATGGGATAGCGCTTCCCGGGCACACTTTCCGGGTTGAGATGTTCGATCGCCCATTGTCCCATGGCAAGATGTGGAAGCACCGAAGTCGTCAGCGGGGGGACGAGATGTCGTGAAATTTCTTCGTCGTCATAACCCACCACCGACATGTCCTGGGGAATGCGAAGCCCTGCATCCTTGAGCGCCTCGTAGCACCCGATGGCGGTGCGGTCGTTCTGGCAGAAGATCGCGGTGGGCGGCTCTTTCAGAGCAAGCAGTTTCATCGTGGAGGCATAGCCGGCACCGGCCGACCAGTCGCCTTCAATGACCAATTCCGGATCGAAGGGTATATCGGCGGTCGCAAGCGCGCGGCGATATCCTGTCAGCCGGTCCTGCGCAGCCTGCATCCAGATTTCGCCGGTGATCGTCGCGATACGATGGTGTCCGTGCGTGATCAGATGCCGGGTGGAGCTCTGCCCTCCCGCGATCTCGCTCGGCACCACGGCGGGAAAGGCATGGTCCGCCGTATAACAGTTCAGCAGGACCGTCGGGATGTTGAGCTTGCTGACATAGGATGGAAGCTCCACCTGGCGGGTATAGATCGTCATATATATGAGCGCCGATATGCCTCCGTTCGTCAACGCCTCGATTGCCCTCGGCTCCATGACGGGGTCACTGAGCGTCTGGGTTACCAGAAGGACATTGCCGGCGTTCCAGGAGGCTTGCCGCGCGCCTTCGATCGCAACGATCGCTTCCGGGCTGGTGGCGAGTTGATCCACGGCGAAACCGATGACGTTGTCCAGTCCCGAATAGGAGGCCTTCGTCGTATAGGTCTTCTCCATGTAACCGAGCGCGCGCGCCGCCTCTAACACGCGATCGCGCGTCTGCTGTGAGATGCGGGTACCGGGCGTGTCGTTGAGGACGAAGGAGACGGCCGCTTGCGAGCAGCCAGCCGCCGCCGCGATGTCCATCATCGTCACGCGCACAGGCTTATTTTGGGTCTTGGGTTTTCGCATTCGTGGAAACTGTCTCTGCTTGGGATAACCGGTCAGAGTGATCGATCGTCGTTTTTGCTAATTAATATTAGCATCTATCTGAAAGCGCCGGCAATTGCATGAATTATTGCAACACTATCAGTTATTGGCCAATGCCGGTACAAAATTGCCATCATAACCACTGCGCGATGAAATGTTTTGATCTGCATTGATAATACTATTTACTAATTAAAATTCTTGTATACCGTCAGGGGGCGATCGGAACCTATGCACTCGTCGCTTTGCGACGGCCCTGGGAGGGGGCGCATCCGGCCGGCCGTAAATCGGAAACGGGCCCGTGCAACTGCGGCCCCTCGGGAGGTGTATTATGAAACAGCTGAAACGCAATGCAGCCTTGTTTTTCGCCGGGTTGATGCTGAGCGCGGCGCCGATTGCCGTATCGCATGCTGCCGACAAGCCGACACTTGCATTTGTCGTCAATGGCGCATCCGACTTCTGGAAAGCCGCAGAGGCGGGCGTGAAGAAGGCGCAGAGCGAGATGCCAGACTACCAGATGGAGCTGAAGTACCCTGAGCAGGCATCGGTTGCCGTTCAGCAACGGCTTATGGAAGACTTGGTCAGTGCCGGCGTCAAGGGGGTCATGGTCTCCGCGGTCGATCCCAAGACCCAGACGGACGGCTTGAACAAGATCGGCTCGCAGACTGCTCTCTTCACGACCGATAGTGATGCGCCGCAGACCAACCGCGTCGCCTATATCGGCTCATCGAATATCGACGCCGGCATGCAGGCCGCCGAAATCGCCAAGAAGGCGATGCCTGACGGCGGCAAATGCATCGGCTTCGTCGGTCTGCTGGGCGCCGACAATGCCAAAGAACGCATCCAGGGCATGAAGGACGGCCTGAAGGGCACGAAGATCGAGCTGACAGATGTACGCGGCGACGATATCGACCAGACGCGCGCAAAGAAGAACGTCGAGGACGCGCTGGTGGCCAGCCCCGACGTCACCTGCATGGTCGGCTTCTACTCCTACAATACGCCGCGCATCTATGAAGCGCTGCGCGACGCCGGCAAACTCGGCCAGATCACCGTCGTCGGCTTTGATGACGATCCGATCACGCTCGGCGGCGTCAAGGAAGGCACGATCGCAGCGACCGTCGTGCAGCAGCCGTTCGAGTGGGCCTATCAGGGCATGAAGCTGATGGCGTCCTATCTCAAGGGCGACAAATCAGGCGTTCCCAGCAACGGCTTGATCATCATCCCGACGGTGATCATCGGCAAGGATGACGTTGACAAGTATGCCGCCAGCCTGAAGGCTATGTCTGGAAAATAACCCTCCTTCGCGGCGGAGGCACTTGCCGCCGCCGCGAAAGATGTCTCATGCCGACAGCATTAGCAGCCATGGACAGGCGATGAACCACAGCTCCGACATCCCGTCACCGGACGCGCTTGCAACGCCATTCCTGTCGCTTTCCGGCGTTGGCAAGACCTATCCGGGCGTCGTTGCGCTTGAGGGCCTGTCGATCGACATCATGCCGGGAGAGGTCATTGGCCTCGTCGGCGAGAACGGGGCTGGAAAATCGACGCTGATGAAGATTCTTGGCGGCGTGATCGCACCCGACCGAGGCACGATCCTGCTCGACGGCGCAGAGCTTCGTTTCCTCACTGTGGAATCGAGCATCGCATCCGGCATCGCCTTCGTACACCAGGAACTCAATCTCTTTGAGAATCTCGACGTTGCTGCCAATATCTTTCTGGGCCGCGAACCGCTGAAGGCGGGACCTTTCAAGCTCGTCGATCGCGATCGACTGCGAGACATGGTGAAGCCGCTCTTGAAGCGGGTAGGGGCTCATTTTTCCGCCGACACACCCGTGGCATCGCTTTCCCTTGCCGAGCAGCAGATGGTGGAAATCGCCAAGGCGCTGTCCATCAACGCCAGGCTCGTCATCTTCGACGAACCCACGTCCAGCCTGCCGCTGGCCGAAACCGAGCGGCTCCTGAGCATTATCAAATCGCTGAAAGCCGATGGCATCAGCGTAATTTTCATCTCGCATCGCCTTCACGAGGTTGAGCGCGTGGCAGACCGGGTCATAGTTCTGCGCGACGGCACGCTTGTGGGCACGCTCGCCAAGAAAGACATCGGCCACGACCAGATGGTCAAGCTGATGATCGGACGCGTGCTTGCGGCCCGGACCGCAAAACCGCAGCGCTCGCCCGGCTCGGTTGCACTGAAGGCAAGCGGCGTGCGCACCGAGGCCTATCCCGGCCGTCCCGTTGATCTGGAAATCCGGTATGGAGAAATCATGGGGCTTGCAGGGCTCGTCGGGTCGGGCCGCACCGAGCTTGCAAGGGTGCTCTTCGGCATTGACCGGAGCTACGGCGGAGCCATTCTGCAGGACGGGCGGCAAATTGCGATCAGGTCTGCCCGGGACGCCGTCGCTCGTGGCATTTTCCTGGTACCGGAGGATCGCAAGCGCAACGGCATTCTTCTTGATTTCCCGATCGCCCAGAACGTAACCCTTGCCGATCTCCCCAAGCTCTCCAGCCGCTTCATGCTTTCTGCTGAGCGGGAGAGGGCGGCGGCCGAAAAGCAGCGCGTTCGCCTCGGTATCAAGGCGCCCTCCGTTTCGACGCGAACCGGCACTCTATCCGGCGGCAACCAGCAGAAGGTGGTGCTTGCCAAATGGTTGTCGATGAGCCCGAGGGTGATGATCTTCGACGAGCCGACGCGCGGCATCGATATCGGCGCGAAGAACGAGATCTATGGCCTGATGCGAGCGCTTGCCGATGCCGGAGTCGCGGTCCTGATGATCTCCAGCGACATGGAAGAGGTGATCGGCGTTTCCGACCGCATCGCCGTCATGCACGAGGGCCAGATCGCCGGCATATTGGAAGAGGACGAAATCAGTCAGGAAAGCGTCCTTTTGCTTGCCGTCGGCAAAAGGGTAAAATAGGGGCTGCGGCCAATAGAAATAAGTATCGGGGGATGGATCTCGAATGATCAAAAAAGATCTCGGACTGCTGCTTTTGATCGTCGTCGTGGGCATCGTCGTCGCCATCATCAACCCGCGCTTCCTGCTGCCGATCAACCTGGCCAACACTGCCAACCTGATCGGCCTGTTCGGCATCCTGTCGATCGGCCAGGCCTTTGTCATCATCACAGGCGGTATCGAACTTTCCGTCGGTTCGCTCGTAGCGCTTCTCGGCGTGCTGTTCGTCGATTTCATCGCGGTCCAGGATATGTCATGGATGCTGGCGCTGCCGCTCATTCTCGTCCTCGGCGCGGTCATAGGTGCCGTCCACGGCTGGCTGATCACCCGGCTCAACCTGCAACCCTTCGTCGTCACCCTCTGCGGCCTCCTGATCTATCGTGGGGCAGCGCGCTTCTATACGGCCGACGGGACGGCGGGCTTTGCTTTCGGCCAGAATTTCCCAGACCTCGAATTCCTGACCGCCGGACGGTTTTACGGCGTTCCCAACACCTTCATCGCACTCGTCATCATTGCCGTGGTCATGTGGATTATGCTGCATCGCTCTGTCTTCGGGCGTTATCTTTACGCGATCGGGAAGAACGAGGAGGCCGCCCGCTATTCCGGTATCCGTACCGGCCGCATGGTCATGTCGGCCTATGTCATCTGCGGGCTGCTGACGGCGCTATCGGCAATTTATTTCGCCATGTACACGCGCTCGATCTCGCCGGCGAGCCATGGCCAGTTCTACGAACTCTACGCGATTGCCGCTGCCGTACTCGGCGGCTTTTCGCTTCGCGGCGGCGAGGGGTCGATCGTCGGCGTCGTGCTGGGAACGGTCCTGCTCCAGGAGTTGCAGAATCTCGTGAATCTACTGGGTATACCCTCGTCTTTGAATTTCGCGGTCATGGGTGGCGTGATCCTCATCGGCGTCCTGATCGACCAACAATGGCACGCGATCCGCGCAAAGCGCCGCCTCGTCTTTGCCGCCCGGCAGACCGAAACCCGTCTTTCGAACGAAGGCAGTTTGCCAGTGGTTGCCAATCAGGACTAGGTCAGTGCATGGGGCCATGCGTGTCATGACCTTGGCCCGTTGAGACAATCCGTTTTGCAAGATCAGATCGGGCGGGTGAGGGGCACCGAGCCATCGATCTGGATCAGTTCACCGAAACAATCGCGCCGGCCGTGCGGCTGGAAAACCGGCTTCTTGCGCTCGCGTCGCGAGACCCATATGCCGGCCTCGGTCATCCATTGCCGCAACGTCTCCTTAGCGACCGAAATCTGATGCAGTTCGATCAGCTTCTCATCCGGCCGGCGATCACTTTCGATAGAATCTCGATCCGCTGCAGATCACGCTCGCTCATCGCAATCAGTCCCATCCGCAATCTCCCACACCATCAAACAAGGGGAGTGTGACATTCCAACTTTGCAGAAACAGGACACTTCAACTTTGCGGCTACAAACATATATCGCATAAGATAGATTATGGAACATGAGGATGCCGTTTGATTACAATGGCATACCTTCGTCATCCATCTTATAGCCCACTCTTTTAAAATCGCCCCGCTTGATTTGCGCCTGGACGATCCAGCATATCGACGAGTTCGCCTGCGGACGTGCCTCGTTGAGCGGCCGATCCCAGCCAACAGATTCTTTTAGAAACCTGTGTCTCGGACGACGCGCGCTTGACGACAACGTCCGGGTCAGAGTGTTGAGCATTGACGGGATTCGATGGAAAGCTCGCACGTGGACTCGCCGTTGCTATTCCTCAAGTGTCGGGATGACTTTCGGTGGTCTTTGCAGCTCCGAGGCGGCGGCGGTTGCCGCTGCATCGGCGGGACCACCGGAAACATGAACGGTCGGCGTTGCAAACTGGATGCCTTTTTCCGCGAATGTCTTCTTGAGCATGGCAAGGGCCTTTCGGCGAACGCCGAACTGTTCGCCGGGTTTCGTCATGAACTTCAGCCGTATCTGCACACCATAATCCGCCATCTGCTCGATCCCCTGCATTTTCAAGGGCTCGATGATGTTGGGTCCGAGTTCGGCATCCTCCAGAAGCTCAACGCCGATGCGTTTGATGGTCTTGCGGACCTCCTCAAGGTCGCTGTCATAGTTCAGGGTGAGCGTGATGATGTCGATGACCCAGTCACGGCTGAGGTTTTGCACCGCTCCAAGTTCGCCGAAGGGAACGATGGTGACCGGACCGCGGTGATGGCGCAAGCGGATCGATCGCAGCGAGAAACCTTCGACCGTGCCTTTATATTTCGCCGCCTGGATGTATTCGCCGATGCGAAAGGCATCGTCGAACAGATAAAAGACGCCGGAGATGATGTCCTTGACGAGTGTTTGGGCGCCGAAGCCGACGGCTATGCCGACGACACCAGCGCCCGCCAGCAGCGGTCCGATCTGAATGCCAACGGCATCCAGGATCATCAGGAAGCCGACGGCGCCGATCGCCAGGAAGAGTACATTGCGAAGAATGGGAAGGAGGGTATTCAACCGCTGACGTCGGCGCGCATCAGGTCCGTCCTGATGTCCCCCCTGCTCGCTTCGCGACGCCACCGCCATCTGGCTGTCGATCAACGTGCTTGCGAGCTTCCAGATAACGTCGGTCACCAGCAGCACGATAACAATGCGGATCCCTGCGCGGATCAAACGCGTGGTCACCGTTTCGGCTGCGGCGAGATCACTGAGATTGACATTCCACGAGCGGGCGATGAGCAGCGCGGCGACCACAATGAGGCCGTTCCGCAGCGTTTGCATGATGACAGCAGACCATCCGACGATAGCCGGATCTTCGACCGCCTGCTGGTCGCCGGATTGTATAATGCGACGAATGATATCATGAGCCACCGAAACGGTAAGGGGCAGAAGCGTGATGACGACCACTGTCCAGAATGCACCGCGGAGCCCGGATACCCATAACAGCCACGATAGCAGGATGCTCGCGCTGAAGCCGACACAGACCAGCCGGCTCACGGGCGGCCCGTCAGAACGAAAATGCCGCAGCCAGATCATAACGATCAAGGCGATTGAAACGACACTAAGCCATGCTGCGGTAAAGAGGTCGACCAAGATGGGTGAAGCTTGGATCGTCCCGATCACTTCGATGGTGGCCCAGCCAGCCGCCAGCACTGCGATGATTCCGAGGAGCCAGTAGTACCAGAACCAGGCAAGCGAGGTGACAAGCGTCAGAAGCCGCATATGCGGCAGGCGGGCGCCCGGCGCGATGACAATGCGGCCCACAAGCACGCCAAGGCGCACCATGAGCGCGGCCGATAGCAGTATGAGGGCAATATCGCGAAACACGGCAGGCCATGGAAAGAGGATAAACGCGCCGAGGCTTCCGATCAGATAACCGACCAAGGCGAGAAGACCCATGGAAAGCCGGGCGGCGTGGAGCTTGATCCGTTGCCGGACGGTGCCGGCAGGTGCGTTCAGCACAAAATGGAGCAGCCCTCGCCCTGACCACCAGGCAAGGCGCTGCGCAACGAACCCGCCTGCGACGAAAAGTATGACCGCCAAGATCAGGCCGACAGGTTCGATACGATCATCCGTTTGGAAGACCCGGATCGCCGACTGGATCTGCCCAGGCAGCGTCGGAACGGCATCGACGAGTGTGAGCAACCTCTGGCGCAAATCCTGTAGTGACGTGGCAATCGACGCCGGTGCCGCCTCTTGCGAGACTGCTATCGGCTGCGCCGGTTCCTGATTGCCCGGAACGATCCGATTGACCAGCGCTCGTCCGGAATCATCGTTCGGCAATTCGATAATAACCCGGATCGGTGCCGAGGAATTGGTCGGCTCAGCCGCTGAGGCGGCGTTTGCACTCGCCAGCAGAAGCGTTGAAAATACCACCGTCAGGAATGCGCACAATCCGCGGCGGGGATGACGGTCGTCGATGATGCGCATGTGGCCGTGGTCCCCGCGACGGTGTCGTCGCGTTTGCTGGGTTGGTCGAAACTTCGGACTTTGTGAAGCGTTGCACGACCAACGTCAATCGACCAACCGGTCTCGGGGACGCAGACTGCGAACCAAAGGCCAGACGGCGTTAAGACCGCAAGCTTCTGAAGGCCTCCCGGATCTCCTGACTGAAGAGTTCTGGCTCCTCCCAGGCAGCGAAGTGACCGCCCTTGGAGGCGCGGTTGTAGTGGATAAGCTTCGGATAGGCCTTCGACAGCCAGTGCTTTGGCGGCTTGTAGACCTCACCGGGAAACACCGTGACGGCGACCGGGACTTGGACGGGCGTGAGTTTTGCGCCCGACATGACGTTTTCCCAATAGATGCGACCGCTGGAAGGGCCGGTGTTCGTCAGCCAGTACAGCGTGATGTTGTCGAGGATGGCATCCTTGCCAAGGGCCTGTTCGGGATCGCCGCGTGTATACACCCAGTCGGCGATCTTGTCGTAAAGCCAGGCAGCGAGGCCGACCGGAGAATCCGCAATGCCGTAACCGATCATCTCCGGCCGCGTGCTCATGATCGCTGCATAGCCGAAGCCATTGTTGAGGAAGTCCCGAGCCTCGTCGAAGACGACCTTCTCATCCTGAGACAAGCTATCGGGAGCCGGCCCTCCATTTTTAAGAGCCTGCGCTGCCTCCGATGGAAACGTCGTGGCACGCTCGACCCGGTTGACGTGGATCGCGAGCAGCCCTTCGGGCGCCTGGCGACCCAAGGTGTCGCTGATGATCGCGCCCCAGTCGCCGCCCTGCGAGACATAGCGGTCATAGTCCAGTCGCTTCATCAGGACGTCCCAGGCAGCCGCTATCCGCTGGGGGTTCCAACCTGTTGCTGCAGGTTTCCCCGAGAAACCGAATCCTGGAATCGAAGGGATCACCAGATGGAAGGCGTCATCCGCCGTGCCGCCATGCGCCGTCGGATCCGTGAGCGGCCCGATGACATTAAGCAGCTCGAAGACCGAACCTGGCCAGCCGTGGGTCATGATCAGCGGTAGCGCGTTTTCATGACGGGAGCGGACATGGATGAAATGGATGTCCAGTCCATCGACAGTGGTGAGAAACTGCGGAAAGGCATTCAGCCTGCTCTCTGCCTTCCGCCAGTCGTAGGACGACTGCCAGTAGCGCACCAGCTCCTTCAGCCTGTCGGGCTGGACGCCCTGCGAACGATCGATGACGGTTTCACCGTCGGGCCACCGGGTCTCGGCGAGACGCCGCCTGAGATCGGTGAGCGCCGCCTCGGAGACCTCAACCTTGAACGGTCGGATCTCCTCGGACGCGACGCCGACAACATCAGCGGCGTCGGACGCGCGCGGAAGGAGAACGGCGGTTATGCCGGCCGCGGCAAAGCCTGACAGCAGCGCGCGGCGGGATACGTCGCGGTGTTTCAAAACGTTTAGCATTGCCATGATGCCGTGTCCTTTGGTGATGTCGAGGAGAGGAAAAGATGCCCCCTGCCCGCTTCAATGCCGAAAACGTCAGGCCGCGTCCGCGCCGGAACGAAAGATCAGAAACTTGTTGCCTTCGGGATCGCGAAAATAGGCGCAGTAAGGACCCGTGCCGTTCTCGCCACGCGGAACAGGAGCCCCTTCGTCCGAGCCACCCGCCGCCAATGCAGTTGCATGGGCTTCGTCGACCTTTGAACGGGACGGCGCTTCGAAAGCAATCATTCCACCGTTGCCGACGGCGGCAGGGCGGCCATCGAACGGCTTGATGATGCCGAATTCGAGCGTGCGATGACCGTAGTAGATGGCTCGGTCGGGCTGGACGAGGACTCGTCCGATCCCGAACACGGCCAGAAGCTTGTCGTAGAATACCGAGGCGGCATCCAGATCGTTCGTGCCGACAGTGGCGTGTCCCGGGAGGCCGCGGACCTTGTCGGGGGCGGCCGCAACCTGTCTGCTTTGGGTAATGTCAGTCATATCAGTTCTTCCTTATATTGTCGCGGCCGACGCTCTGCCTTCCGCAAGCAAACGCCAACGAGCTGTCTCAAATCGGCGGCTGGTGGATATTTGGGCGGGTCGACGGACGGCCGGCACCTCGGGAAAGCGAGAGGCACCCTCTCGTTCAGATGTCAGCCTTGGGCAGCCGGGTTGCAGCGCTGCCGCCGTCGAGAGGGTTCCTCTCACTTTCTCCGGCTACCGCTGGCTGACGCCATGCTCAATTATTTGTGGAGACAGCTGGCTTTTGGGCTTTGGCTGACCGCCGTTCAGAAAGGACATCCTATGTCTAAGGACAAAACCGTAAATGCCGCATCAGTCGCAGCAACTCCGTCTTCCCACACGGCTGAAGCCTTCGCTTCTACGCAAGCCGCGCAAGACGCCGTCGACTTCATCGAGATCGACGAAGTCCTGACACTGAGGAGGACGATTGTCCGCGCCCCCGCGCCAAAAGGCACCGTGCTTTTTCTGCATGGGTTTCCGGAAACGCTGATGGTCTGGAAGGGCATCGCGACAACGCTTGCTCGCGACTACGACGTCCACGCCTTCGATTGGCCGGGCTACGGGCAGTCGTCACGCCCGATTTTGGCACGCTTCTCCTATGCGCCGAGGGACTACGCCCAAGTGTTGAAGGCCTATATCGAGCGGGCAGGCATCGACCGGTCGAACCTCGTGATCTACTCGACTGACATCGCTGCCCTCCCCGTTCTGCTGCTTGCTCTCGACGAGCCGACGATCGCCAGGCAGATCATCGTCGGCGACTTCGCGCCGTTCGACCGGCCGCAATACATGTGGGAGAACCTGCAGAATCTCAAAGCCGAACCGACCGCCTCGCCGACCCGCGCCTACATGAACAAGACGAGCGACGAGATCCTTCAGAACGTGCACAGGCGCGGCCTCTCGCCCGCCGAGCAATTCGATCTGCCGGCTCACGTCCAGCAGGACATGACCCGTTCGTGGAGCCTTGACGGGATGACTTCAGCGGATGCCTTCGCCCATTACTACGCGAATTTCACCCGCGATCAGCACTATCTCGAGGCCAACCTCACCCGGCTGAAGACGCCCGTGAAGGTGATCTGGGGCGAGAAGGACCTCTATATCACAAGCGAGATGGGCACCGAGTTCGCCGGCAAGATCGGCGCTAAACTCGACGTCCTGCCCGGCATCGGGCACTTCCCGCACCTTCAGAGCCCGGAACAAACAGTTGAAGAAATCCGCGCATCATTCAGATAATATTTCATTATCTTCGCGGATATTCCGCAGCCGCGGCAATGCCCAGTCGACGAATGCCCGTACCTTCAACGCGAGGAGCCCCTGCCGCGCGTAGACGATATGAATGGGCTGTGGTGGCCCGTCGAAATCGCAGAGGATGGGAACTAGCGCGCCGGACGCCAGCTCGTCAGGAATCTGATAGTCGAACAGCCGCGCGATCCCCGCCCCGCCCACGGCCGACGCAACACAGTTCGCCGCGGTATTCACCTCCAGCCGGTTGCGGGGCACCGCCTCGATCGCCGTACCGTCGACGTCGAATGTCCAGAAGAATGTCCGCTTGTTGAAGATGATCCCGTCGCGATCGATGAGATCGCCGGGACGCTCGGGCATGCCGTGCCGCTCGAGATAGGCAGGGCTCGCGCAGGTCAGCAGGCGGAATTCGCCGATCTTGACGGCATGGAGGGCGCTGTCGGCGAGGTCGCCGAGACGGATCGCGATGTCCACCTGCTCGGACACGAGATCGACCATGCGGTCGAGCGACAGAAGGTTCAGCGATACCTCGGGATATTTGTCCATGAAGCTTAGCGCAACGGGCAGCACGTATCGGCTGCCGTATTCGATCGGCATCGTGATCGTCAGCACGCCTCGGGGCGTCTGGTATTCCCCCGACGCCCTTCGCTCGGCCTCCTCGAGATCCGCCATGATCTTTCGGGCGGCATCGACATAGTCGCGCCCGGCATCAGTCAGCTGAAGATTGCGGCTGGTGCGGACGATAAGGTTTGCCCCGAGATGCCGCTCAAGTTCGGCCACCTTGCGGCTGACGCTGGGCAACGGCGCGTTGAGCTTCCTGCTGCCGGCAGAGATGCTTCCGGCGTCGATGACGGCCAGCAACATGCGCATCGCTTCGAGACGATCCATCGTACACCGCCAATAAAATATCGCTTCTGTTCAGCCCAGCTTAAGGCTTGGCTCTAGAACAGGATGATTTTAGGCCGGGTCGGCCTAAAATCATCCTGTTCTACATTATATAGTGAGAGCATGATGTCGTCCGAAAACCGCACACACTTTTCGGCATCTTGCTCTAATCAAGCAGCTTCCGTATGGCCATGATCCCTTTTGCAGCATCCGACCAGGATTGACGCCAGATCAAGACGCCGACGCTGAGGATGGTCGCAACAGCGAAGGGGATTGGCCCGATAAACCAGAAGGCGGCTGCGACGGTGAAGTAGTAAGATCGGACACCGACGCTGAATGATCGAAGCGCAGGGTTCAAAACCAGGGTCAGGGCGTTCGTCCAGCCGGCGATGTCCCTGTCTTCATCCCGGGATGGGCTGGCCCCGATCGCCGCCAGACAGTAGTTGATCTGCCGGACCGCCCAGATAAAATCGGATAATCCCCGCAGCAGCGTGGCCATGATCAGGAGGACCTTGCACTGGAAAAACCACGCGGGGTCCTGAGCCGCAAACATCGTGATCAGGCCACCCGATCCATAGTTCGGCTCCATGAACAGCGCGCCGCTCAGCCCAACGATGACGATGAGATTGGCGGAGCCGAAGAAGGACGCCGAATTGATCGTGTGCCCAAGGATCGCCGCGTCGCCGATGAAATTGTTGTCTCGGGTCAGGACCTCCCGCATCCAGGCCGCGCGAACGCGCACCATATCAACGGAAAGGCTATCATTCCGTCTCGGCCACCCCGCTGCCATCAAAGGCTCGACCGCCACCCAGACGAGAAGGAAGAAAACGATCGCCGCGACATTTAGAAAATCCATTGTGCCCCCGAACTGAAACTGGATTTTCCTGAACAGTACTTCGAGCTGACGGCAGCTCCAAGCGTCTATCGCCGCCCTGCCCTTCAGTTCATCAGCCTATATACGGGTCTTCCAAGTCCCCTCGCGGACCGCCGCGAGGTAACGGGAGGTCGTCGAAGCCCGAAGCCGAATTTGCTCGATCGCCTGCTGCGGCGTCACGGCCAGGAAACCGACATGGTCGCGTGGGCGTAGTTGGACGAAGGCATCCAGATCCGAATCCACCACCGTGGCGATCTTCGGGTACCCTCCAGTCGTCTGGTGGTCGGCCAGCAGAATGGTGGGAACACCGTCTCCGGCGACCTGTACCGAGCCCCGCACGATCGCTTCCGATGGCATGTCCAGCGCCGCACTTGGCGCAAGCGACGGACCTTGGAGGCGTACGCCCATGCGGTCATAAGCGTCGCTCAGGCGGAAAGGCGACGAAAGGAAATTCGACAAGGTTTCTTTCGAGAAGAACCGATCCTGCGGACCGACCACCACACGCAGCTCGGATCGCGGTCTTGTGATGACCGGACATGTGATCGGACCATTTCGATCATCCCGCACGTTCGTATCGGCTATAGTGAGCGTCTGTCCGGCTGCAAGGCGCCCGCCGCCGAGGCCGGAGAGACTGTGCGTCGACATGCTGCCCAGCCAGGTCTTCGCCTCGATATGACCGGCGAAGGCCAGATACGTCCAGCTTCCCCAGTGTCCCGGACGGATCGCCAGCCGCTCCCCGGCCCTCAAGGTGGCGACCATCCATGCGCCGCGCTTGTCGCCGGCATGCTCTACGATGAATCCCCCTCCGGCGACGGCGAAGGTAACCTCCCCCGACATGCAGTCGAGAACCAGGCCGCCCATGGAGACTTCGATTGCCGGCTGACCGGCAGGATTGCCGACGGCGGCGTTGGCGGCGGCAAACGAGGTCCTGTCCATCGGACCGGAGGCCGGAACGCCATACCGCATCAATCCGTGACGTCCTTCGTCCTGGATCGCGACGTGAGGACCCGCGAAGTTGATTGCAAGGACGGCTTCGCTCATGCGAGGCACCTCGCGTCGAATTCGGCCCTCGATATGCGGCGGAAACGCACCGCGTCGCCGACGTCGAAAAGGAACGGACGGTCGTTGGACGCGGCATCGAGGATCTTCGTCGGCGAGCGGCCGATGATCCACCAGCCGGTCGGCATGGTGAGCGTGCTCACCAGGCACTGCGGACCGGCGATCAGCACGCTTCCGGCAGCGATGCCGCGAATAGGCGCCGGCTTCCTCGGTTGCTGAATGGCTTTGGGCACGCCTGCAAGGTAGGCATATCCTGGGGCGAAGCCGTACATGAAGACGCTATAGTCGCCGGAGAGATGGGCGGATATAACGTCTTCCGGCGATAATCCACTTGCCTCGGCGACGGTGTCAAGATCGGGCGCAAAATCAGGATCGTAGCAGACTTCGACTTCGCGCATCGCTCCAATCGTCTCTGGAACCTCAGCCGCCAGAAGCTCGGCAATGGCCGCCTCCGTCGTCCGGTGATCGGCCACGAGCGGATCGAAGCATACGAGAATGCTGGCATAGGCCGGAACGGCTTCGACGAATCCTGGAAAGGGTGCCGCCTTCAAGGCGGCATCCAGCTTGACGACCTGATCGTGGATCCGCTTATCGATGGTCGCGCCGAATTCGACGAGCACCGCGTGGCCGCCCACGGGACGGTAGTTCGGAACGCTGCCGGACGATGCGGACGGGTCCTGTGACAAATCAGTCGGCGCCTTCGATCAGGATGAAATCCGCATCCGCTGCCCGCGCGCAGGTCCCATAGGCGTCCGGATCGGTGACGGTAACCTGGGCGATAAGATAGCCTTTGGCCATCACCTGTTTTCCTTTGTCGGTTGGAGGAATGGTGCCACCTCGATGCCTGCCTTTTGCAGTTCCCGGCGCACGTGGACGGCCATGGCGAGCGCTCCTGGGCTGTCCCCGTGAACGCAGATCGAGTGCGCATCGAGAGTGATCGGAACGCCGTCGACCGTCGGCATGAGGCCGCTGGACAGGTACTCGATCAATCTCGAAGCTGCCTCCACGGGATCATCGATCATCGCTCCCGGCAAGTTGCGCGGAACGAGCCGACCCGTGGAGAGGTAGCCGCGGTCGGCAAAAATCTCGCTGAAGACGGTCATCCCGGCATCGCGGGCCGCATGCTCCAGCTCTGTCCCGGAGATCGCCAGTATGGCAAGTTCCGGTGAGACCGCTCGGGTCGCACGGATGATGGCGTCGGCGACCGGCCGTTCGTCGGCCGCCCAATTGGCGAGTGCGCCGTGCGCCTTGATGTAACGGACTCGGGCGCCTGCCAGAGCCGCAGCTCCCATCAGCGCCCCTGTTTGCGTCGCGACAAGCTGCTCCACCTCCCGGATGCTCAAGGGGATCAGGCGTCGCCCGAAGCCCTCGCGATCTGCAAAGCCCGGATGGGCCCCCGCGACGACACCCCGCTCGCTTGCCAGGGCAAGGGTCTCCACCATGGTCGCCGGATCTCCGGCATGGCCGCCACATGCGATGTTGGCACTGGTGACGACGTCAAGGATCGCCTTGTCGTCGCCCATGCGCCAAGGTCCAAACGCCTCCCCCAGATCAGAATTGAGATCGATTTTCGTCATGATTTTCGTCAACCCTTCGCGCCGGTCTTGTCAGCTTCGTCGCATGTTGGAACCTCGAAGCCGAGGTGGAGCACACCTTCGCCATACGCGTCAAGAAAACCACGCTGCTGGCTGCGCGTGGCGAGCTTATGTGGCGGTCTCGGGCCGCCTTTCGCGCGGAGCTTCGGTGGCAAGCTTACCATTCATCCGGCACAGATCGAACCCATCAAGCGTGGGTTCCTGCCAAGCAAGGAACGCTTAAATCGATTCCGATTTGAGGAATTATGCAGTAAGATCGGCGGCGAAATGGTCGAGCACGTCGTATTCTCTCAAGAGCCGGGGTGACGTGATCGACCGGCAGCATTGGCGCGCAGACTGGGGATGCGGAATGAACCTTGTCGACAGAGCTTTCGGAACGTCCGAATTTTCTCTTGCCGAAGAGCCTGGCATTTTCACCTGGGAGTTGGCGACCGACAAGGTTTATGCGGATTCGGCGCTGGCAAAACTCTTTGGGCTTGATCCGGAACAGACCCTCACGGGGCTGCCGGTCATACGATACCTCGACCGGATTCACCCGGACGACAAGCCATCTGTGGCCAAGGCGATTTCAGAATCGGTGATCACCGGAGATCCGTATCGCTGTAACTATCGGGTATTTGATCAAAACGGACAAATAGTAGCCGTGGCTGCCTTCGGCCGCTGCTTCAGGGATGAAGCCGGAAATCCATCGCAGTATGCGGGCATCGTGTTCCCGACGAATGATCATATCCAGCAAGACGAATTGTCTGCTCACTGCAGTGCGGCACTGAAAATTGCGCGGTCATCGGGCCTGCAGACGACGGCCGATGCTCTTGAAGCGATTCTCAAAGAGCTTGCCAAGTCGATGCCTTCAGACGTCGTGCAGATGCATTGATTGCGTTCCGCGCGGTGGTTTTGCTCCTGGATACCCCGCTGCCCGTTGTTCCTTGCCAGCTCACATTCCGTCCGACAGGACGGAATGTGAAGTCGGGGCTTTCCATCGTGATTTCGCCATCAACCACCAACTCGGCGGCGATCGCAATCAGAACGGTCAAACCGTCACAGCCGTCTCGCCTCGGAGAGAGGGCCGGCAAATCCTGCAAGCAGGACGCCGAGCGGAAGACGCCGAACCAACCTGGCTGCAATGAAGGTTGCGCCGATCGCCGCGGCAAGTTTCAGCCAGGGATAATCGCCGAGTTGCACATGGGCGCTTGCATCGACCGATGTCGCCTTGGCTTTAAGCGCCGCTTCGGCGTCCTCGCGCAGCACGCCTATGCGGGCATTCAGCAGCCTGACCTCATGTTGCAGGGCGTTCAGGCTCTCGTCGGCCTTTTCACGCGCGGTCTGCTCAGCGGTATCGGCAAAGGGCGGATCGCCTTCCGCGATCAGTTCGTCGGGGTCAGGCGGAAGGCCGTGGCGGTTGATGGATGATTGCATGGACGTATCCTCGAATAGGTGAGCGAGCGGAAATGAGGCCCGGCATTGCGGCCGGGCCTCTGACATCAGTGGTCGCGCCGGAAACCCTGGCTCTGGTGGGATCCGCCCTGCGATTGGCTCTGCGATTGCCGATCGGCATCGTCCGATTGTTTGGAGCCGGGGTCGGCGCCAGGATCGAGGAAGGTATAGGCACGCACCTTGGCGCTTCCATGCGCGGTGTCCCGCATCGCCACCGGGCGCGCATCATCGAATGCGCTCTCGGACACGGCGAGGTCTTCCGAAGCTTTGCCGCCCTGGGCCGCTCCAGCAAAACCGGTATTGGACGCGCCTTGCTGTCTGTCCTCCAACGACCAGAGATCTGCCCGCTCATCCATGTCGATGCTGCCTTCGTCGTCCAGAATATCGTGGACGGTCTCATAAAGTGCGTCATCGATATCATTGACCTGGACGAGGAAGCCGCCTCGCCGCAGCCCTTCTGCATAGACCGCACGATCCTCATCCGGGAAGAAGAAGTCTGCCAGCGCGTCGAAGAAGCCGCTGCGGTCGTCGCTCATGACGCCGGCACGTTTTCTGTCCGCCTCATATCCGGGCATCAGCCTTATTCTCGCAACCGGCACGCCCGCGTCTTCAAGACGGGAGACGGCGGATTCGGCCTCCGATCGGCTGTCGAAGAATGCAGCAAGGCTGCTGCCGCCCGTCGGGCCTGAAAAGGCC
>NZ_JBFTQY010000024.1:0-74328 GCF_056399245.1 Rhizobium sp. 01N447_2 | reverse complement strand
GCGTTGCCCAACACCTGAACGTTGTGCTTGCCGTGCCACGCCGGCGCTATGCACATCTCGCCTCCTCCATCGATCCGGCTGTCGATCTGCACCTTCTGGACTGGCMGAGACACCGTTCTCTCTCCAATCCCTGGTTTCTGTACCAGCTTACGCGTCTGATCCGGCGGGAACGGCCGAACCTCATTCACCTCCTCAGCAATTCGACACTTTGGCTGAACCTCGCCGTGCCGTTCTGGCGCCCGATCCCGCTTGTGACGACCATTCATGACGTGGAAATCCATCCCGGCGATTCCGATACGCGTACGCTGCCCGGCTGGGCCCCCGAATTGATGGTGAAGCAATCTGGACATCTTGTCGTCCACGGCGAGGGGCTGAAGCGGCTGGTCCTTAATCGATATTCAAAATCGGCGGACTGTGTCCATGTCCTGTCGCATCCCTCCATCCTTCGCTATGCGGAGCTCGCCCGGCGACAGAAGATGGCGCCGCGCGAAGCGGATGGAACTATACGCGTCCTGCTCTTCGGACGGATTTTTGCCTACAAGGGCCTGGAACATCTGGTCCGGGCTGAGGCGATGCTCAAGGACGTACTTCCCAACCTGCGCATCACGGTCGCAGGCCGTGGCGACAATCCGCTGATCTTCCAGCCGCTCATGGGAGATGCCGGCCGCTACGATATTCGCAATCGTTTTATCGAGGATGCAGAGGTCGCCCAGCTTTTCCTGGACACCGACATCGTCGTGCTTCCCTATACGGAAGCATCCCAAAGCGGTGTGCTCAACCTTGCCGCCGCATTTGGCAAACCGGTCATCGTTACGGATGTCGGCGAGTTGCGGGGCACCGTTCAGCCCAACGGGTTGGGAATGGTGGTCCCCCCCGGAGATGCCAAAGAGCTCGCGGCAGCGATCAGGACATTGGCAGACAACGGCGAGCTTAGAAACAATTTCGGTGCCAATGCGCTCGAATGGGCCAAAGGACCGAATTCGCCTGAACGGGTCGGCGCCCAGGCCGCGGCCGTTTATCGGGAGGTGGTCGGGTCATGCTGACGGAGGCCCTCACGGACAGAAGTCGACTGGCAGCACGGAGCGCGGCCAGCGTCCGCCACTATGTTTCGGGCGGCTGCGAGAACGGCGGCGGCATTGGCAGGCTGGTCGGATATATAACAGAGACGGCGAAAGAGACCGGCACGAAACATTTCGTCACCGATACCAGAGGGGCTCGATGGTCCAAGGTGACGTCACCCGCACGCCTGCTCGGCGCCATCCTGACGATGGCAAAGGACCGGATTGTTGCGCCAGCCCGCATTCACCATTTCCATATCGCTGGCCGCGGCAGCACCTACCGAAAACTGATCCTGACCGAGGCTGCCCGATTGTTCGGGTGCTGCCACATATTGCACCTGCACGACTACGACTACGGCGGCGACTTTGAGAAACGCTCGCCGCGCCAACAACGGCTCATACGTCGGATGTTTCAGAATGCCGATTGCGTTGTGGCGCTCGGCCGGCGCGATCGCATGACACTGACGACACTTTTGGGCGTTGACGAGCACCGCACGGTCGTTGCCCATAATTGCGTCCCCGATCCCGGGGCACACAATATTCGTGTCGGTCAGACACCGTTGATCGTATTCCTTGGCCGGTTGAGCGAACGCAAGGGGGTCACGGAGCTTCTGTTGGCCCTGAGCCACCCGGTCATGAAAGAACTCCAGTGGCGGGCCGTACTGGCAGGCGACGGACCTGTGGAGGATTATCGCCGTCAGGCTGACGCCATGGCGCTTTCAAATCTGGTAGAGATGCCCGGCTGGCTTGACGCCGATGAGGCGCGAGCCCTGTGTGCGCGTGCAGATATCCTGGTCTTGCCTTCGCACGCCGAAGGTCTGGCAATGGCCGTGCTCGAAGGGCTGTCCCACGGGCTCGCCGTCGTCACCACGCGTGTTGGGGCGCATGACGAAGTCATTACCGACGGTGAAACCGGCATCTTCGTCCCAGTCGGAGACCAGGATGCCCTGGCCGCAGCCCTGGCGAAGCTGGTGTCCGATCCAGAAATCTGCATCCGCCTCTCGGTCCAGGGGCGCGCGCATTATCTCAACCATTTCAGCATGAGGGCCTATATGYGGTCGCTCGAGAAACTTTACGAAACCGTTTCCGCGAAACCTCAAGCAATGGTTGGCGCACGATGACGATTTCCACTGTTCCGCCGGACCGCAACCTTCCGATCTCACAGATGCGCTACGATCCTCGCTTTCAGGTGGAGACCAAGGCGGACAACTTCGATCTCGCATCCGCCTTCCGTCTCGTCCGGCGAAGAATGATCATGATCATCGCGATAACCGCGCTTCTGATGGCGCCCACGGTGATTATTATCTCTGGGTTGAAGCCCGCCTATCAGGCCTGGGCCCGATTGATCATCCACCAGCCTCTCGCAACATCACTTGGTGCCGACGAAAGCCACAGTGATCTACTTGACGCGAAATCGGAGACTGAGCGGCTTCTATCCAGAAGCATCGCAGAGCGAGTCGTCCACGAACTGCGGTTCGACGTGCGGCCGGAATTCAATCCGGCGCTGCGCGAGATCTCGTTCATTGACACGATCCGGGCAAAGTTGCGCGGCCTGTTCGACACGGAAAAACCCACTCCGCCTGTACGCGACAACATCGACGCCATCATCCCGGAATTTTTTAGGGCGCTCGGCGTGTGGCACGAAGATAAGAGTGACGTTATTCAGATCAGCTTCACTTCGAATGATCCTGAACTCGCAGCCGCGGTCCCGAACCGGATCATCAGCATTTACCTCGATGAACGGAAGGACAGTCTCGGCGGCCGTCTGGATTCAGCGCAAGAATGGATCCGACAGCGCATCACCGAACAGCAGGCTCGCGCGGATATTGCTCGCGACGCTGCCCGCAACTATCAAGAATCGATGGACGTCGTCTCGAAAGAGGACGCTCAGGATGAACGGATCAAGTCACTCATAGAAGTCACTGGCCGCGAAGGGAAAATCGAAGAAAGCCGGCTTGAGGTCAAGGCGACGATATCCACGCTGGAAGCAGCGGATAACGCTTCGGTCGCTGCGGAGAATATCGCCGTCCCCGACAACATTGCCACAAAGCAACGCGATCTTCGCGCACAGGAGCAAGATCTCGCCCGCCTTCTTCAGACATATGACGGCAATGCCGAGGCCGTGGTGGATTTACGTGGGAAGATCCAGGAATCCCGTGCCGATCTCAACCTTGCGACCAAGCAATATCTCCAAACAATGCGCGCCAAGCTCGCCGCACTTGATCACGAAGCTAAGTCAATACAATCCATCTTGGCTGAGGCTCATGAAAAACGCACACGCGATGCCATGGTGCAGACGGAATTGACGCGACTGCAACATATCGCCGACAAGGAACAAACGGCACTCGACAAGCTCGAGGATCAGCGCCGTGACCTCGCCGCGAAGGCCATGCTGCCAKGGGCGGAATTGGAAGTTCTATCACCGGCTTCAGTGCCGATCGCGTCACAGGGACGTGGACGGCTTTTCTATCTGGTGGGTGCCCTCCTGGCTGCAATCTCGGGTGCCGTAACGGCTGTTTTCGTCATCGAAATGTCGGACCGGACAGTCCGGAGTTTCGACCAAATGGCTGCAATGGTGCGCACGATCCCGGCTGGACTTATCCCGCGTCTGGCGCGGTGGGAAAATTCGAAAACGATGTTCGAACATATGCCAGTCCCGATGTTTGACGAAGCAATCCGTACCGTGATTCTTTCACTCAAGCAGTCCAATGGCGGCAAGTTACCGAACAGTATCGTCGTTACCTCGGCCCACAGCGGGGAAGGCAAGTCGCTTGTCGCGAGATCGCTGGCTATCGAACTTGCCGCCGCCGCAATTCCGGTGCTGCTGGTCGATGGCGACCTTCGGCGGGGAAAACTCGATTCGTTTTTCAGGTCGGGGTTAATGTACGGACTGAACGAATTTCTGAATGGTCAGGCCGATATCCGCGACATCGTCTACCGCCATCCAAGCGGTATCGACTTCATTCCATCTGGAAGATTCAGTCTCCAGCGGCGCACCCGTTCGAACGGCCTGGCAGAAATCATCGAGATGGCGGGCGCGGCCGGCCAGATTGTCATCTTCGACAGCGCGCCTGTGCTCGCCTCGACAGATACCGTGCATTTGACTGCCCTGGCGGAAAGAACACTGGCGGTTGTCAGATGGGGAAAGACGAGCCGCCGCGCGGTCGAGTTCAGCCTGCAGCAAATGAAAGGCTCGCGAAATTCTGAAATTGTTGTTGCGATCAACAATGTAAATCCCAAATTGCACGCGCTGTATAATTTCACTGACTCGGAACTGTTTTCGAAATCCCTGATGAAATACTACAGCTTAAAATCGTGACTACTTCTCACATAGGGCGCGATCGCTCACTCTTGCGAAATTGTACGAACTACACAGCATAATCTGCTTCTGCATTAGTAATCGAGTTGGAGGGCAATCATGGATGCGGGAATGACAAAGAATCGAAAAGTCGCGCTGATCACGGGTATAACAGGTCAGGACGGTGCGTATCTGGCCGAAATGCTCCTGGAGAAGGGCTATATTGTTCATGGCCTCAAGCGACGTTCATCGTCCTTCAACACCAGCCGCATCGAGCATCTCTACGAGGATCCCCATGTCGAGAATCCTCGCTTTATTTTGCATTACGGGGACATGACTGATTCAACGAATCTCATCCGTGTCGTTCAGGAAACGCAGCCGGACGAGATCTATAATCTCGCGGCACAGAGCCACGTTCAAGTCTCTTTCGAGACGCCGGAATATACAGCCAACGCAGATGGAACCGGCACCCTTCGGCTACTTGAAGCAATTCGCCTCCTGGGGCTGACCAGGAAGACCCGCTTCTATCAAGCGTCCACTTCAGAGCTCTACGGCAAAGTCCAGGAAGTCCCGCAGAGCGAAACGACGCCGTTCTACCCTCGATCACCCTACGCGGCGGCCAAGCTCTATGCCTATTGGATAGTGGTCAATTACCGCGAGGCATATGGCATGCACGCCTCGAACGGCATCTTGTTCAATCATGAAAGCCCGATCCGTGGCGAAACATTCGTGACGCGTAAAATCACCCGGGCAGCGGCTGCGATCCATCTTGGGCTGCAGGAAAGGCTCTATCTCGGCAATTTGGATGCCAAGCGCGACTGGGGTCATGCACGAGAATATGTCCGCGGCATGTGGCTGATGCTGCAACAGGACGAACCGGAGGACTATGTCCTTGCGACCGGCGAAACGCACTCGGTTCGTTCCTTTGTTGACAAGGCCTTTGCCCAGGTGGGCATGCCGATTGATTGGCGTGGGAACGGGGTTGAGGAAAAGGGATACGACAGGACATCCGGTCATTGCGTGGTCGAGATCGATCCAGCTTACTTCCGTCCGACTGAAGTTGATCTTCTGATTGGCGATCCGACGAAGGCGCACACGAAGCTTGGCTGGAAACATGAGACCAGTCTTGATCAGCTGGTTGCGGAGATGGTTCGCGAGGATGTGAAAGTCATGGCACGCAATGTTCCGTCGGTCGGTATAACCAAAGGTTTTGCCCATGCCTGAGGTGATCTACAGCCTTGCCGGAAAAAGGGTCTATGTCGCGGGCCACCGCGGCATGGTGGGCTCTGCGATCGTGCGGCGTCTCGCTTCAGAGGGCTGCGAGATTTTGACGGCCACCCGCGCCGAGGTCGATCTCAGACGGCAGGACGAGGTGGAGGCCTGGATGAGTAAGACTCGTCCCGACGCTGTCTTCCTGGCTGCTGCAAGGGTCGGCGGTATTCTGGCGAACGCTAGCTATCCGGCCGACTTCCTATACGACAACTTGATTCTCCAAGCGAACGTCATCCACGCAGCCCATAGGGCTCACGTCGAAAAACTGATGTTTCTGGGCTCGTCCTGTATCTATCCGAAATTCGCCGATCAGCCGATCGTTGAGGACTCACTTCTGACTGGATCGCTTGAGCCCACGAATGAATGGTATGCGATCGCCAAAATTGCCGGATTAAAGCTCTGCCAAGCTTATCGCAAACAGCACGGCAGAGATTTCATCTCGGCCATGCCTACCAATCTTTATGGTCCAGGGGATAATTTTGACCTGGGGTCGAGCCATGTCATGCCGGCGCTCATACGCAAGGCGCATGAGGCCAAGATCAACCAGCAGCAAGAGATATGCATCTGGGGGACTGGCTCGCCGCGGCGCGAATTCCTGCATGTTGACGATTGCGCCGACGCCTGCCTCCATCTCATGAAGACCTATTCCGCCGAAAGTCATGTGAACGTCGGTTCGGGCGAAGACATTACCATCCTGGATTTGGCATACCTCGTCTCCAAGGTCGTTGGTTTCGAAGGCACGATCACGCGCGACCTCACCAAGCCGGATGGCACGCCACGTAAACTCTTGAGCGTCGACAAGCTTCGTACTCTCGGCTGGTCTCCTAAGATAGGTCTGAAGGAGGGTATTGCGGACGCCTACCGCTCCTTCCTTGATGGGCATTATCTCGAACGCAGCAACAGGGCTTTGTCGGGCGACTTGATCGGTCAAAGCGATATCAGTTTTGAGAGAGCCAGAACTTCGGCGCTTCACGCGCCCACGCTCTCCTCAGTCGTACACCATCCCTAGCGCACGGCGAATTTGCACGAGGGATAATAAGGTTTTGTCTCGGGGGGGACGCATATGCTGGGGGGAGCAAATAATGCAACCAGTGGAAATTAGGGTTGCAGCGTTAATTTTCCTGATAACCGTGTGGGTGATGATTATCAGAGCGGCAATGGATTTTTTCGCGGTCCAGATGCCGATATCGCTTGTCGCGTTCTTACACGGATAGTCCATGTCCGATGGCTCCGCGAGATTACCTTCGAACCGCGGTGGGCACCCTTTCCTGAAGCAGGCGTTCAGTTTCTCCTCGCCGATCTTTGGCGCAAGTGGGTCATCGACGAGGCGGTGCCCCCCTCAATCGGCTGAGTGGTCTATCCTCCTTGCGCAGACCAGCCGGCCTTGATGCCGGCAGTCGGCGGGTAAAGCCGCAAGAACGCGGCATCACCGAATTGACGGTAAGCGCGTAAATCGAAGCGCCGGAAAGCAAGATGCGTGTGCTCGAGCCAATCTTGCCGGCGGTCGAACGGGTCTACGCTCATCGAGGAGCCTCAGCGCTACACCCTGTCTAAAGCGAGCGAAGCGATGACACGACCCCCTACAAAATCATGCGAACCTCGTCAGGTTTTTCGCACGCGCTTTTGCAGCTTCTTCCTCGCGGTTGTGCGGCGGATGTGAAGTCTCGAGCGAATCGAGCAATTCGCGCGCGCATGCCGCGATCGAAACGATTGCGTGTTCGAACGCTGCCTCATTGCGTTTCGAGGGTTTGGTCGTTCCACTCAGCTTTCGTACGAACTGCAATGCGGCATCATGGATTTCCTGATCAGTCGCCGGCGGATCGAAATTGAACAGCGTCTTTATGTTTCGGCACATGACTTGCTCCTAGTCATCTTCATCTCCTTTCGGCCTTAAGACGGCCTGCCCGCTCAACGGGCAGCGCTGGTGCTACGATCCTTTACCTGTTCGCAAGGATCTTCTGGCCAACCATCAAACCGTGCATCCTAGGCCGCTCCACCTCGGTTGTGAACATACCTTCACCGCCGTTGTCGGACCGGATGAAGCCAACCGTTTTTTTGCATGAAACCATGTCACGGTACCCGTCGCCATAGCGACTACCCTTGATCATCTCATTCTGCCGCACCTTGATCGGGTGGATCACATTTGACGACAACAAAGATAGATCCTTCTGAATATCAAGCCGAAGCAATCCCACAGGCGCCGTCAAAACTCCCCTCGCCGCGCATTTGCCGTCAGATCCCGCAAATAGCCGCCGGCCGGATACATTGGGCGCACCGGTTAGCGCAGCAAAGCTGCAAGCTGACGGCGGCGCGGAGGTGTAATTCTCCCTCCTCTGGAATAAGCGGGGATCTCAATGCTCGCGATCGATTCTGTTGCCTGAAGAGGGCAAGGGCCTTTTGTGAAAGTTGGGAGCTCCCAACTTCTTCCTGACAACACTTCGAACGACTGTGCCAGACGAGCTAGAGTTGCCCTGCGTCCAGCGGGGTTGGCCGACATCTTACGACTCAGACGGTGCCGACTGAGCGACCGATCGCGCTTGGAAAATCAAACTGACCAGGTGGCCGAAAGGCGTGCCATCAGCACAAGGATGACGAGTACCTAGGCCGGGGAATAGCGAAAATACTTGATTGACAGTCTCATCTTTAGTACCGACCCCTATCACCCGGTTAGAGGATGTCACGTGGCTACACTCCCCCCGACGCAAGATCCGCCTCCGACGGCCGAAACTTTCGTCGCCGAAAATATAGGCCTTTCGATAGAGGGGAACGAGATTCTCCGCGACGTAAGTCTTAAATTTCCCGCAGGAGAGGTTGTGGCGCTGGTCGGCCACAACGGCTCCGGTAAATCCAGTCTTCTCAAGATGTTGGCTCGCCAGCTTGTGCCGACCGCTGGATCGATTTCTTACGGGAACCGGGATCTTAGGATGTATAGCGAACGCGTCTTCGCTCGTTCGGTCGCATATCTGCCCCAGGATGTCACCACCGGATCGGAAATGACGGTCCGAGAGCTTGTGGGCTGCGGTCRTTATCCGTGGCACGGAGCGCTCGGCCGCTTCACCAAGAACGATGAAGCCAAAGTCGAGGAAGCTCTTCGAGCAACGCACATCGAGACGTTCGCCGACCGTATCATAGGAACACTATCGGGCGGCGAGCGGCAGCGTGCCTGGATCGCGATGCTGATCGCCCAGGATGCTCGCTGCCTGTTGCTCGACGAACCGACTGCGGCACTCGATGTTGCTCATCAGATCGAGGTGCTCTCACTTGTGCGACGCTTGGCGCATGAGGGTGGAAGGAGTGTCGTCATCGTTCTCCACGACATCAACATGGCCGCTCGCTTCTGCGATCGGATTCATGCCTTGAAACGTGGTCGCGTGGTTGCCAGCGGAACACCAAGCGCGATCCTCGCGCCGAACACGCTGCAAGAGATCTATGGGATCGACATGGATGTGATCTCCGCGCCCAACCTGCCCTATCCGCTTGCCTATGTTTGCTGAGGCTGAGCGTTCAATGGGGATTTCGCGGCGCTCCTTTTTGCAATTCGCGGCTGCCTCGGTCGTTCCAGCTCCGCTATTTGCACAGTCGATGGGCCCAAAGATCGTCAGCCTCGACTACGGTMTTGCGTCCACTCTTTTATCCCTCGGATTGCCTCCGGTCGGGATCTCGGACCTCGCCGATTGGGACAGATGGGTTGTCGAGCCGCCGATGCCAAAATCCGTTGTCGATATCGGCAGTTCGTTCGAGGTCAATTTTGAAATTCTCGTCACGCTGAAGCCCGACATTATCTTGACCACACCTTACCTGGATGAGCTGTTGCCCAAACTACAGTCGGTGGCGAAAGTCGTTCGGCTGGAAATCTTTACGCCGGGCATCGGACCTATTCTTCCCGCTGCCATCGCGGCGACGCGTAAATTGGCCGTTGAGCTTGGCCGTGAGAATGAAGCAGAGCAGTTCCTTGCGCGAGCCGACGCCTTCTTTGCGCAATGCCGCAGTCGCCTGGTGGGCAAGAACCTGCCGCCGGTCGCCCTGGTGAACTTCATGGATGCCCGCCATGCCCGCATCTACTCGAGTCCCGGACTGTTCCACAATGTGCTTGAGCGCATCGGTGTCCGGAACGCCTGGACCAGAGAGTCGAATTATTGGGGCTTTGAAACGATCGGGATTGAAGATCTCTCCAAGGTCACTGATCCGGACGCGCGTCTGATCGCCTTTGACCCGATTCCTCCGGACGTTCTTGCGAAACTCGCTCAGAGCCCGCTGTGGAACAGGCTTTCGTTTGCACGTCCAGGCCATTTGTCGATTCTGCCGCCAGCCCTGATGTTCGGGATGGTGAACGAGGCCGTGCGCTTCGCGGGTCTTTTGACAGATCTTCTGGAAAAGGAAGCTTGATGGTATCCCGCCGCGACAATATCGGGCCAGCAATTGTCTTCCTCCTCCTGATGTGCGGTGGAGGCGTGGCATCGTGGTTTCTTGCCGCTCCTGCGATGTCAGAAATGGCTCGACCGGATTACGATGTCACGCGAATGGTGTTCACCTATTCGACGCTTCCCCGTCTTGCGACGGCGCTGATTGCCGGAGCCGCGCTTGCCTTGTCCGGTGCGCTGTTTCAGCAGGTTTTGCGAAATCCGCTGGCCGATCCGACAACCCTCGGCGTATCGGCCGGAGCAAACCTGGCGCTGGTGGTAACATCGCTGTTTCTTCCGGACTTGCTAGGCGCCGGCCGTGATCTTGTCGCTCTGATCGGCAGCGCGACCGCGGCTGTAATCGTCGTCAGCCTTGGGGCGCGCCGCGGTTTTTCGCCTTATTCGCTTGTTCTGTCGGGGCTGGTTCTCAGTCTATGGTGCGGCGGCCTCGCTGCCATCCTGACCTATTTGAACCAGCGCTACCTGTCGAGCCTGTTTATCTGGGGCGCCGGCTCGCTGGCACAACAAAGCTGGGTCATTCCCTTATCGCTTCTTTGGAAGTTCGTTGCCGCCGCCATCGTCTGCGCTTTCGTGATCAGGCCGCTTTCGCTTCTCGATCTTGGCGAGAGCAGTTCCACGGCACTCGGCGTCAGATTGGTCCGTCTGCGTTTCGTTGTCGTCGCCCTTGCCGTTGCGCTTACTGCGTTTGTCACGAGCGCCGTTGGGGTGATTGGTTTCATTGGACTGGTCGCGCCGACGATTGCACGATTGTCCGGAACACGGCGTCCCGCGCAGCTGATCTTCTGGTCCCCCCTGATCGGCGCCGGGCTGCTCCTTTTCGCCGACTCCATCCTGCAACTCGTCGCCGGCGGGCTTGGTGATTTCTTGCCGACGGGGGCGGTGACGGCCATCTTCGGTTCGCCGCTGCTTCTCGCGCTCCTGCCGCGGCTGAAGATCCGTCATAGACTACAGCAATCGCCGACGTTCGGACGGCCACGTCGATGGGATGGAAGGGCACCGGTCATCATCACGGCCGCTGGACTGCTCGTGCTGTTGATGGTCAACGTTTTTCTCGGACGTGACGTCAATGGCGGCTGGGCTTTTGCTTCCGGCGAATTTTCGGTCGATGTCCTTGCGATCAGGATACCTAAAATCCTCGCCGCCCTGGCATCGGGCGCGATGCTTGCTGTCGCGGGCTCCATCCTTCAACGGCTGACCGGAAACGAAATGGCAAGTCCCGAAGTTCTGGGAATCAGTGCCGGCGCGACCTTCGGTGTTGCGATTGCCCTGTTTGCCGTCGCTCCAGGGTTTCCCGGTCAATTTGCATTTGCCGTGGCCGGTGCGATCACTGTGCTTGTTGTCATCTTCGTCAGCTCCCGGCGATCCGCGTTCGCGCCCGAGCGCGTCCTGCTTGCGGGCATTGCCTTAAGCGCGATGGTCGATGCCGTCGTCGGCGTGTTGAGCTCGACGGGAGATCCGAGAGCAGTCCTGCTGATGCGATGGATGAGCGGGTCCACCTATCTTATCGACGGGTCGACCGCCGCAATGGAGGTGGCGCTCGGCGCCGTGCTGATTGCCGTCTCGCTCGCCGTTCGCCGCTGGCTTGACATACTTCCTCTTGGGCCGTCGCCTTCGGCGGCGGTCGGTATACCCTTGGYGAAATCGCGATTTGCGCTGTTTGGCCTCGCAGGATTGTTGACGGCTGCCGCGACGCTCACGGTTGGCCCATTGTCATTCATAGGCCTCATGGGACCTCACCTTGCGCGGGAGGCGGGATTGGTGCGCGCGCTGCCGCAAATGGTTGGCGCCGCTCTGATCGGAGGGGCGCTTATGGTTGGAGCTGATTTCGTCGGCCGCACGATCGTATCGCCCTACCAGATCCCGGCCGGTCTTGTTTCCGCACTCATCGGCGCGCCGTTCTTGATGCTGATGATGCGGAAGCGCCGGGCCAGCTGAGGTTGCCCCTAGGAAGGGGATGGCCATGAGGCAGGCACCCGCAGGGCCGTGGCTGTCATCGCGGCGATGAAAGTCCGCCATCAATAGGAGCGGTTTGCTCCGTCAGCGAAGATCCGCAGACAACCTGTCATTCACGACGCCGGCTACATTTGCCGCGCGTCTTTTCAGAGGCGCGGCACTGTAACACTTTGAATGACTGCATAATTCCGACGCTCAGATTGCGGACGCCGCCTTGATCAGACAAAGGCGGTCTCCACCACCTTTACCAGGAATACTTCAGCGTGCCGACGACCTTACGCCGATCGCCGTAGAACTCAGTTCCGTAATAGCTGGTGGCGAGATACTTATGGTCAAAGAGGTTCGTCGCATTGACGGCCAGCGTCACGTCCTCGGTCACCTTGTAGCTGAGTGCGGCATCAACCAGCGTATAGCTGGCAAGCGACACCGTATTTGCATCGTCACCGTAGGTTTGACCGATATAGCGGACACCTCCCCCGATCGTCAGGTCACCGCGCCATCCATCTCCCGGAATCGTGTAATCGAGCCAGGCCGATGCCAGATGTCGCGGCACGCGGGAAGGCCGGTTACCGACATTACCGCCCGTCCCGTCTTCGCGGATTTCAGCATCCCAATAGGAATAAGCAAGCGTCAGATTGAGCCTGTCGTTGATTGCGGCTTTCCCTTCAAGTTCGATGCCGCGCACACCGACCTTGCCAATCTGCTCCTGCACCGGAGGGCTGACATAGCTCGGCACATTCGTTTGGGTAAGATCAAACAGCGCCAAGGTGAAAAGGCCATCAAACCCATCCGGCTGATATTTGAGGCCAACCTCGTATTGTTCACCCTGCTGTGGTTTCAACGATCCTGTCACAGCGTAGCCGTTTGCGGTCTGCGCGACGAGCGGCTGGAAGCTTTCCGAATAGTTCGCATAAGCTGCGAGATTCGGCGTAAATTTATACGTCAGTCCGGCCCGCTTGGTGAAAGCTGATGCCGTGTCGTAGTCGCTTGTCCCGCTATCAAGGTAATCCGCAGTCGTGTGAACCTGGTCCCATCGTCCACCCAGGGTAACGATCCATCGATCGTCGAACGTCAATTGCTCCTGAGCATAGATCCCGAGCGCCTGCTGCTTGACGCGCCAGTTCACGTAAGGGCCAAGGTTAATGCAGGAAAGACCGCAATAGACCGGATTATCAATATCGATCGGCCCCGCCGTGCCGAACAGGATGTTTTCGCGCGTATTGTCACTGGTGTAATCGACGCCGACCAGCGTCTTGCTGTCGATCCCGTCCCATACGGTATCGTACTGCAGCTGATTGTCGAAGGCGTAGCGATTGGACATGCCGTCAACTGAGAACGCCGTTCGATTGGACGTCGGATCCAGCGATGCGCCATAGACTTCAGCGTAGTCCAGGCTCAAATGTGTATAGCGAGCGTTGGAGCGAAAGGTCAGGTTGTCGTTGATCTCGTGCTCGAACTGGTATCCGATGTCGACCTGCTCCGTATTGAAGCGATTGAAGTCCGGTTCGCCGAGGAAGGTGTCGATATCGATATTTGCGCCCGTGGGAAAGCCGCGCGCGCCCGTTCCATCGCGTTTATAATAATCGGTCAGAATGGTGAGCGAGGTCCCCTCTTCCGGCTTGATCGTCAGTGCCGGTGCAATGTAGGTGCGGTCGTCGTTCGAATAATCCAAGCCCTGGTCACCGTCCTTGGCAAGTGCGGTAAGCCGGTAGGTCCACACGCCATCGGCATCGATCGGGCCGCCGAAATCCGCACCCACTTCCTTGGTACCATCACCATAAGACGTGTAAACTTCGCCATGCTTCTCATCCAGGGGCCGTTTGGTGATTGCATTGACCAGTCCTCCCGGGCCGTTAAGGCCAAAGAGGGTCGAAGTCGATCCTTTCAGGACCTCGACGCGCTGAAGACCATAGGGTTCGAGGCGGCTGGCAGTGAACCAGGCGGGAATGCGCGCCGCCAGTCCATCCCGGTAGGTGCCAAGCGCCGTCTGATCAAAGCCGCGAATTCTTATATAGTCGTAGCGGTCGTCGTTACCGAACTCATCCGAAAAGACGCCAGCGGTATAAGCGACCGCCTGCTGAAGATTGTCCACATGACGCTCTTCCAACTCTTTTTGCGTCACCACCGACACGGACGCCGGTACATCGACGACCGGAGTATCTGTTTTGGTGCCTGTGGCGGTATCCTTGGCAACTATGGTGCGATCAGGGCCAACCACACGATTCGACTTGCCGGTTATGACGATCGGGGCCAATTGCGTCGCCTCTTCCGCATTGTCTTGTGCCCAGCCAATGCCCACCGATCCGAACGACACCGTCATCAAAGCGCTGCTCGCAATCAATCGGCTTGTGAATATGCGCAACTTTCCCTGTAGTCCCACTGTCATACTTCCCCTGTCAGACCAATATTCAGCAGTGTGACGGCCGCCCCTCCGGCCACTGCAGCGAGTCCGTTTACTAAAACAGGAGAATTGGAGTCAACTTATTAATGAAAGTTTGTGACCAAGTTTGGGGACCATGGGGTTTAGGGCCAATACGGAGATACGATGCAATCCTGAACGCCCCATGTCGCACTGACCTTGACGGGTGCACGGCGCGAGGACGTTCGTCTCAACTACGATCGTCTAACCGTCGGAGAGCGTCACAGGTCGGTCAAACTCTGGACGGCGAACGCGATACCAACCGCGCGATTTACGGCCGCTGCGAGAACGGACATGTGGGTCTCGCCGGCATAAAGCTCGAACTCGGTACGCAATCCGTCGGCAGTGCCGTTTAATCGCTCTGCCATCTCTCGCGCCAGGAAGACGGTCCGCTCCGTCTTCCTCTTCTCCAGACGCGCGTGGGCATCCTCGTTCCGGTACTGGAAGGGTGCCAGCTCATCGCCTTCGTATTCTCCGGCGGACAAATGCAGGAAGGGTGCATTCGCCGGTGCCTCTTGACGTTGCGCCTCATTCTTGAGGATTTCGCTGTTCTCCCAATAGATGGTTGGGCTGGCCGCAATCCAATTGGCAAACAGACCTGGACGCTCGAACAGGGCATAGAGAGTAAAGAGGCCGCCGAAGGAATGTCCGAAAAGCGATCGGCGCATCGGGTCCAGGATCACCATCTCTGCGATCCGCGGGATAAGCTCGTTTTCGATGAAATCCACCAGCTTACCGGTCCCTCCGATGACAACCGGCGGACCGCCCTCAACGAACGGCGGATAGGATTTGACCGGCGGAGGGCCCAGGTCCCAAGACCGGCGGAGCGGATCATAGGGCTCGTCGGACGGGTAGCCGATCGCCGCGATCACTCCCCAACCGACATTCGTCCCCGTCGGATAAGGTGCCTGAGTGACCAAGCTGGCGACCGCGAAGGGGAAAGTGGCGTTGCCGTCGGTCATGACGAGAAGCGGCCATCCTCCCGCCGGCGGTCTCTCCGCCGGAATGGAAAGGAATATGCGATAGGGCTCGCCGCCCGCAGCAGGAGCCAGATCGAAAAAACACGTTCCGGGCATCGAATAGACGCTGGTATGATTGATCATGAGAAAGTTTTCTGATGCTTGGAAAAGAGGATGGGAGAAGGGAAATTGATGTTGGTGCAGTTCACTAGTGGGTTTCGAAGCTTTCAAGGTTGGTGCAGCGCTTGCTGATATCCGGACTTCCGCGAAAGCGCATCGGCAATCACGGTTCGGAGGTTTGCAGAGGCTGATCTAACCTAATTCCAGGCATGATTTGAAGACGCGGAGCTATCGAGCCGCATTTCGATCCAACAGATGAATTCGCAGGGCCTTCAATTCAATCATCTCCGAACACTGCTAAGCCGACGTCTGTTTCGTAACTTTCCTGGGTTTGCAACCCCGAGGCGGTAACGTGAACCAGACGTCGGAGCCACCCACTTCTCAAGCGTCGTGGCCTTGTGCGCGGCCGGGCTTTTTTCCCCTAAACGACAACCGRCCAAGTATGGAGATTGATGCCGATCATCCATGTGGACGCCACCGGCAGCACTTCCTTTATCGCTGACCCGTTTAGGAGAGCGCCTGTTTAGCCCCGGAGAGATCCGGGCGCCTACGTCGCCGTGAACCCGTTAGAGGCTAGGATGTGCGGACATCAATGATCATCGTATTTGAGCCTCAATGAGTTGCTCACGGGTACTGATCGGACCCTGCCTTTCCAATAGAAAACTAAGGATTCTCATCTCCATAGGCGCAAGCGCTATTCTCTTGCCTGAAACGATGACGGCGTGCGGCCCGAAGCTGCTGGCGGAGACCGATCCGCCTAGAGCGAAGCGTATGCGGTGCCTAGCCTGGGTCCAGGAAAAGCTGCGGCCGCGGGCGAAGGAAGCTCCGACGACCATTTTTCCACCCGGCGCTCGCGGGCGCGATTGTCGCGACGGCATCGGCAGCCGAGGGGGCGTCGAAGACGACGATATCTGCCGCGCTGCCGATCGCAATGCCGTAAGCCTTTCTTCCCAGGAGGGTGGCAGCCTGTGTCGTGATCATGGCGAAAACACCGTCGAAGCCATCGGGGGTGCCGATCTGGGCGATGTTGGCGTAGAGATTGGCCATGCGCATCAGGTTGACGTCGCCGAAGGGCGTGAACGGATTCAGGACATTGTTGGTGGAGATGGTCGTGACGACGCCGAGCGCTGCCAGGCGGTGGGCGGGTGTCACGCCGCGCGGGACGAGATGGGTCGAATCACGGCCGGTCAGGAAGAGATCGGTTGCCGGTAGGACGGTCAATGCGATGCCAGCCTCGGCAAGACGGCGGCCGATCGGCTCCAGTTCTTCCGGCGGCAAAGCAGAGAGCTTGGTGACATGGCCAACGGAGACGCGCCCCTGGTACCGGCGCGCGACGGTCTCGGCGATGACGACAGGGAGATTGGAGCCTGCGGGGTCGAGGTCGAAATCGAGGTGGAAATCGACAGCAACGTCGTGGCGCATGGCGAGGTCGAAGATGCGGCGGATGTGTTCGACGGGCTCCGGATCGGTGTAGGGGCAGCCGCCCACAAGATCGGCACCCATTTTCATCGCCTGTTCCAGCATCTCCTCAGTGCCGGGGTCGTTCGTCAGGCCCTCCTGGGCGAAGGCGCAGATTTCGATGTCGAGGAGGCTGGTATAGTCGGCCTTCAATTTTCTGATCGCCTCGAAGGAGCGGAAGCCGGCGCGCGGGTCGATCTCAACGAAGGTGCGCAGGCGGGTGGTGCCGTGGAGGATCGCCTTTTCAACGACTGCGCCAGCACGGGCATAGACGTCTTCTTCGGTGAAGGCCGCCTTGGCCCTCGAGGTCTCGCTGACGGCCTCCGTGAGTGTCCCGGTGCAGAGATTGCAGCGGCTGATGATGCCGGCCTTGTCGAGGTGGATATGGGTTTCGATCAGGCCGGCGCAGGCGAATTTCCCTCCGGCATCATGGTGGGGTGCGTCGCAGACGAAGCGAGGTGCGATTGCCGCGATGCGGCCTGCCTCGAAGGCGATGTCGGTCGGTTCGGTCAAGCCGGCTATACGGGCATTACGGATGACGAAATCGATCGCCATGGGGCCTCCTCAGACCGACAGAAGAAAATTGCGGGCGACGCGGTTGTGATCGGCAATCAGCGCCTCGATATCGGCACTCTCCGGCATGCCGTCGGTGACGCGCCATTCGCCTGCGATCATGACGCGATCAGCCGTGGTGGCGCCGCAAAGCACGAGGGCTGCCAGCGGATCACCGGCACCGGAGAAACGCAATTCGTCTAGCTTGTAGAAGGCCAGATCTGCCTGGCGGCCCGGCGCGATGATCCCGATGTCGTCGCGACCTAGCAGCCTTGCCGACCCAGCGGTCCCCCAGCGGAGCGCATCGAGATGGGTAACCGCTTCGGCGCCATAGGTCAGCCGGTTCAGCATCAAGGCATGGCGCACGCTTTCCATCAGGTTGGAATTGTCGTTGGAAGCTGAGCCGTCGACCCCAAGGCCGACAGGCACTCCTGCGGCTTCCAGCTCGCAGGTGCGGCACATGCCTGATGCAAGCACCATGTTCGAGGTCGGGCAATGGCAGATGCCGACGCCGTGCCGGCCGAGTTCGACGATCTCGGCATCGTCGAAATGAATGCCGTGGGCGAGCCAGGTGCGCGCACTCAGCCAGTTGCAGCGATCAAGATATTCCACCGGCGTGCAGGCGAATTTGCTGCGGCAGAATTCTGCTTCCGCTCTGGTCTCGACCAGATGGGTGTGGAGCCGGCAATCGTAGCGTTCCGCCAGCGCCGCGGTTTCGCGCATCAGTTCCAGCGTGACGTCGAAGGGCGCGCAGGGCGCGAGCGCCACCTGCGTCATCGCCCCTTCGGAGCGGTCATGATAACGCCGGAGCACACGCTCGCTGTCGGCAAGGATCACGTCGTCGTCCTGCACGACATTGGCCGGCGAAATCACGCCTTGCTGGTCCTTGATATTGAGACTGCCCCGCGTCAGCGTGATGCGCATGCCGAGGCGGGCCGCCTCCTCGGCCTCGACATCCATCGCGTCTTCGAGGCCGGCGGCATAGAGATAGTGGTGGTCGGAGGTGGTGGTGCAGCCGGATAAGAGGAGCTCGGTCAGCGCGAGACGGACGGCAAGACGGAAGGCTTCGGGCGTCATATGCTTTGCCCAGATCGGATAGAGCGCGCGGATCCATGGCCAGAGCGATTTGTTGATCGCAGCCGGATGGGCACGCGTCAGCGTCTGGAACATATGGTGATGGGTGTTGACGAGACCGGGGATGACGACATGCCGGCCAGCGTCGAAGCGTGCATCGACGGGGATCACAGGCTGCCGTCCGGCCGCAACCAGCTCGACGATGCGGCCATTCTCGATGACGATGCCTCCTTCGGCGCCTTCTGCCATGATGGCGAGCGGCGATTGGATCCAAAGTCGGCCCTTCATCTGCGGTGCTCCCATGCGCCATACATTGATGGAAAAATCAGACGACGAGCCGGCCCCCACGGGCGATAATAGTGCCGCCGCGAAATACGATGCGATCGAGGGGACGGGCAGCGACGGCTTCTGCCAGCGACGCGGCGGGCAAAATAACAAAATCAGCAGGTGAGCCTGCCTGGAGCGGGCCGACGGAGCGGCCGAGGATTTCGGCCGGCGCTTGCGTCGCCAGGCGGAAGGCCGCTGCCAGATCCTCATCCGAACGGAAATCCTGGCGATCGCAGAGGATGCCGACACGCTCCAGCATGTCGCCATTGCCGAAAGGCGACCAGGCGTCGCGGATATTGTCGTTGGCGCAGAAGAGCCGGACACCGGCGGCGGCAAGGCGCTTGACTGGTGGCATCGGCACGGCTCCCGGCGCGCTGGTCATGATCGCCACGCCCGATCCGGCGAGGGCCGCGGCAGTGCGGCCGAAATCGGCATCGTCCAACTCGCCGAGGCAGAAGGCGTGGCTGACGACCACCTTGCCTTCGAGGCCGAGTGCTGCCGTGCGATCGGCGATCTGGCGAAGTTCGAAGGCGCCGAGTGCACCGCCGTCATGCAGATGAATATCGAGCCCGACGCCGTATTTGCCGGCGACGGAAAAGATCGCATCCAGATGGCCGGTCACGTCGTTGTCGATGCCGGCGGGATCGAGGCCGCCGACGAGATCGGCGCCGGCGGCGATCGCCGCATCGAGCAGCCCGGCCGTGCCGGGATTGCGCAGCACGCCGGATTGCGGGAAGGCAACGGTCTGGATATCGACGAGATGACCGTGGGTCTGCTTCAGCGAGAGCACGGCCTCGAGGCCTTTCAGGCCGACTTCGGTATCGATGTCGACATGGCTGCGAACGGAAAGCGTGCCGTAGGCTGCGAGCTTCTCCAACAGGGCGCCGCCGCGGGCTTCGACCGGCAGCGCCACCGTGCGCCGCAGGGATTTTTCCGCCTCGATGCGCTTGGCGACCGTGTCGCCGGGAATATGCGGTATGAAGGGCAGGCCGATCAAAGTCTTGTCGAGATGAATATGGCCATCGACGAAGGGAAGGCAGAGCAGGCCGCCGGCAGCATCGAAACGCGGCACTGCGGGGTCGATGCCGGCGGCCGCATTCGGGCCGATCGCGGCGATCCGGTCATTGTTCAGAATAAGCGAGACGATCTCGCCGGCTTCGGTCCTGGCGTTTTCGACTACGAGGCTCAGCGTCATCAATTCTTCCATCATCCGCTATGCAATCAGCCCGACCCGGCGCGCCGCGACGACGCGATAGAGCGGATCCTTCCACACCTCTTCCTCCTGCAGGGCGGAAAAAACCAGGCTGACATCGTGTTCGTCGTCCGAAGCAATCGCGGCGCGCTTGATCTCCGTCCAGGCGGGCGCCTGTCGTCTGCGCACTTCTTCCAGCGCCTCGGCGGTGGGGAGTGCTGGAAAACCGATCTTCGGCACCAGCGAGGCGATCACCTGCCAGAAGGCGCGGTAGAAAGGCTCGGCATTTTCGAGGTGCGGAGAGACGAGGCGCAGCCAGTGCATACCGGTGAGGGAATGGAGTGCGGAAAAATCCATGGTTCCGGCAAAGAGAGCAAGCGAGGTCGCGGCCATACGGCGCGGTGTATCGGCATTGAAGGCAAGGCGGTCGATAACGGGGCGGAAGCCCGGAAGTGCGGCGACGGCGCGGATATTGTGCCAGAGCAGATCGGTTTCCGGCTCATAATCGCGGATGCCTTCGATAGTGCCGACATCGGCAAGGATCGTTCCTGGATCGTCCGTATCGGGCGCGGCACCAGTCGCGGATGGCAGCGGCAGATAGCACGCCGCCCAATAGCCGAGCGCAGTGCCGACCTCCTGGTCGTCCTTCTTGAGCACACCATAGGCAAGGCGCATCAGCGGATGCGTGGCGCTGCCGGCAAGGCCGTTCACCATGGCGGGCAGATAGGTGCGGATGACGGCATCGATGCCGAGCCGGCGGGTTTCGCCGATGAAGAAGGCACGGTAATCCGCCTCACGCGTGCGATCGCCGAGCGCCTCGGTCCAGGCTGCCCTGATGATCGGGGCAACCGGTGGCGGCATTGGGGGAAGTGCATGGCTCTCGCGATACTGCTCGTACCATTGTTCCAGCCGTTCCGGCGAGGCGCCGAGGCGATCGAGCGCGATCAGCACCATCGGAACGTGGTTGGCTAGCAGATAGGGAAACTCGACGCTATCCTCGCGAGCCCGCAAAAGGATGGTCTCCAATCCCGAAAATTGAACGGCGGCAGCCTGTCTCATGCCAAAACCTCCCTTGGTGTCATGACGTCCTCGTCTATGCCGGGATCGAAATGCGGTTCGTCATAGGCGGCCAATGCTGCAAGATACCGGTTGGAATCGTCGATGAACAGCGCTTTCACCAGCGCGCCGACAATGCGCGGCACGCCGTATTTGAGCCCGGTGACGCCATTGCTGATCGGGCCAAGGCTCGCCAGCGCGCCGGCATTGAACATATGGATGCGTGAAACCCAGCCGGCTTCGGCATATCTGGGCGTGAGTTCGAAACCGGGGCCGAGATAGGGATAGCCGGCAAGCAAGGCATTCTCCTCTCCCTGTGGCGGCTGGAAACAATCCTTCCAAAGCGCTGCGGCCTCGACGAGGCCGGCAAGCTCGGGCCTGAGTGCGAAATTAATCTCGTAACCGGTGCCGAGCAGGAGATGATCGGCATGATAAGTGCCGTTTGCGGTTGTCAGCTTGGCCTTGCCGCCGTCCATTACGAGCTCACGGACACCACAACCGAGCTGCATGGTGAAACCAGGGTGGCTACGGGCCCGGTCATATTGCTCCTGGGTCGGCGGCACCTTGAAATTGAAGTAGAGATGGGCGAAGCGCCAGCGCTCCAGATCCGGCAGGTCGGCGAAATGGCCGAGGAAGCCGGGAAAGTTTGTCCAGGCGAGAACCTCGGTGCGCGGCAGATCGCTTCGCGCAAACATCGTCACCTCTCGGGCGCCGGTTTCGAGCGCCGCCACCGCCCAGTCGAAGCTCGACGTGCCGCCGCCAAGGATCGCGACATCCCTGCCCTTTAGGAAATCAATCGCTATCGGTTCGTTGCTATGTGTCCAGGTGGATTTCGGCAGCGCCTTGACCATTGTGGGTATACGCGGGCCGCCGCAGCCGTCGATGCCGGTCGCCATCACCAGCTGGCGGCAGGTGATCCCGCGGCTGGTGCCGTCAGCCTTTGACAGCGTGAGAGCAAGTCCGCCTTCCGCCTGACTGATCGAGGAAAGCGTCGTGCTGTTTTCGACGTCGATCCCGACGGTCCTTCGAAACCAGACGAGATAGGCCATCCAGTCCTGGCGGCTGATCTTGTCGAGCGCTTCCCAGGCGTCGGCGCCATTCAGCGCCTCGTACCAGGAACGCAGCGTCAGGCTCGGGATGCCGAGATCCGGGCCTGAGAGATATTTCGGCGAACGCAGGGTCTGCATGCGGGCACAGGTGATCCAGGGGCCCTCGCGGCCCTCGTCGCTCTGATCGATCACATGAACGGACCTGATGCCGCGCCGCTTCAGGGCAAAGGCGATCGACAGGCCGGAGAGGCCAGCACCGCAGATCACGACGGAATGCAGGTCGTCGCGGTCCTCATTGCCGAGGTTCGGCCAGTCGGCGCAGAGGGCTTCTATGCGCACCATTTCATCATGGGCGCGACGTTCCAGCTCTCTCAGGCGCTCGTCCGGCGTGGTCTTCATGAATGTGCAGCTCGTGCGCGGTGGACAGGACAGTATAGACGCGCAGGGAAGGATCAACTCCCTGCTATTTTTTATGCAACGCGCACAAAATATGGACATTTCTGCGCGAATATGTTCTAATTTGTGATTTTTAATGTTTGTGCTTTTTTGTCAAGTGCGCTTGAGTGCGATTTTGTTTGATGTATAGTGCCTCAAGCCAATCAAAAAAGGGGAGCAAATATGAAATCGCTCAACAGTCTCACACGGAAATTGGCGATCGCGGGCCTCGTCTCGGTCGCATTTGTGGGCTCCGCCATCGGCGCCGACAAGAAATATGAGGGCATCACGCTCACGCTTGCCTCGCAGAACGACCAGTTCGCCGCCGTTCTGGCTGCCATCGCCCCTAAGTTCACCGAGGAGACGGGCGCCAACGTCAAGGTCGACATTCTCGACTATGGCTCGCTGCTGACCAAGACCACGACCGATTTCGTCGGCGGCACCGGCGGCTATGACCTGGTGACGATGGATATCGTCTGGGCGGGCCAATATGCCGAAAACAAATACACCGTCGATCTCACCGAGTGGATGAAGCGCGACGCCGCCGAACTGAAGCTCGACGACATCTATCCGACGCTTCTCAACGCGCTTGGCCACTGGGGAGACAAGCAGGTCGCCTTTCCCTTTGCCGGTTATGCCAACGTGCTTGCCTATCGCAAGGATCYCTTCGACGCCGCCGGCCTGAAGGCGCCGACGACGATGGAGGAAATGGTCGATGCCGCCTACAAGCTGACCGACCCCAGCAAGAAGATCTACGGCTTCGTCGCCAACGGCCAGAAAGGCCCGGCGGTCGCCCAGGACTGGATGCAGTACAATACCGAGATGGGCGGTTCGATCCTCGGCTCCGACGGCAAGCCGGCGCTGAATTCCGAAGCCAATATCAAGAGCCTGACCGTCTATAAGGACCTCTTCATGAAAGCGGCACCTCCCGGCGCCGTTAATTATGACTGGGGCGGACGCGAGGAAAGCTTCCGCCAGGGCATTGCCGCGACCATGCAGACATGGTCGGTCGGCGCGCCCGGCTATTATGATCCGTCGATTTCCAAGATCGTCGACAAGGTGGCGATCACGACGGCGCCCCGCGGCGCTGGCCTTCCGAAGGTCTATGGGATCGGCGGCTGGGGCATGGCGATCAACGCCGGCATCAAGGACACGCAGAAGGAAGCCGCCTGGGCCTTCATCAAGTGGCTGGTCAGTCCGCCGGTGCACAAGGAATTCAACATGATGGGCGCCGGCAGCTTCCTGCGCAAGAGCGAGATGACCGATCCCGATCTGCTGAAGAAGTTCCCCTTCCTGCCTGTCATCGCCGAAACCTTCGAGCATGGTGACGGCGAATATCGTCCGCGCATCCCGCAATATCCAGAGATTCAGGACCTGCTCGGCACCGCCGTCAACGACGTGCTCGTTGGCAATGCCGATCCCAAGAAGGCGCTCGACGCAGCTCAGGAAGCCGCTGCAAAGCTCTTCTGAGAACAAAACGGTTCCTCCCAGGGGCCGCGGCCTATGTCGCGGCCCTGCCATTTCGAGACCATTGATCCGATGCGCCTCGGGCTTCATGATCGGGTGAGCCCCGGGCTCGATCCCCGGGACGCGCATCGAACCAGGAACCCGATGGACATGACGTGACCCTATCCCTCACTTCCGCGCTGAAGCCCTCCCCGGCCTTGAGCGTTTCCTATCTCGAGCGCAGGCGGTTGTTCTTCATCCTGATGACACTGCCGGCCGTCATCTACGTGCTCGTCATCGGCGTCTGGCCGCTGGCGCAGGGCATCTGGTTCAGCCTCTACGAATATAATCTGCTGAAGCCGGCGCGGACGCATTTCGTCGGCCTCGGCAACTATATCGACCTTCTCTCCGACCCGGTGACACGTGGGGCCTTCGTCAATACCGTCATCTTCACCGTCGGCGCTGTGACCGTCGAACTGCTGCTCGGCTTTGCCATTGCGCTGGCGCTCTGGCGCGATGACCGCTTCAACCGGATCTGTCTCGCGCTGATCCTGATACCGGTGACGATCACGCCGCTGGTGGTCGGACTGATCTTCCGGGCGCTGCTGCTCTCCGATTACGGGCTTGTCGGCTATTATCTCGCCGAGTTCGGGCTTTCCGATCCGCGTGGGCTTTTTGCCAATCCGAGTTCGGCGCTGGCGACCCTTATCTTCGTGGACATATGGGAATGGACGCCGCTGGTGGCGCTGATCCTGCTGGCTGGCCTGAAAGCGCTGCCGGGCGATATTCTCGAGGCATCGGAAGTGGACGGGGCAACGGCGCTGCAGCGGCTGAGGATCATCGTCATTCCGCTGATGCTGCCTTCGATCCTGCTGGCGCTGACGCTGCGCACCATCGATGCCTTCCGTATTTTCGACAGCGTTTACGTGACGACGGGCGGCGGGCCGGGCAACGCGACCAACACGCTGATGCTGCATGCGGTGAAGCAGGGTCTGGAATTCTTCAATATCGGCCGCGCCTCGGCGATCTCCAACCTGACACTGATCTGCATCGCCGTAATCGCGGCAGGCTTCATCCTGTTGATCCGCAAGGCGGACAGAAAGGCGAACGGGCGATGAGCACACGCACCTTGAGCCGCATCGGCGAGCGCGCCTTCATCCTTGTCATGCTCGCCTTTTTCCTGCTGCCCTTCCTGTGGCTGGCATCGACCGCCTACAAGCCGTCGCGCGACATCTTCTCGATCCCGCCAAAACTGACTTTTACACCAACCCTCGAGCAGTTCGCGACGGTCTTCCGCCTGTTCGACGTCTGGAGCCTCGTATCGTCAAGCCTGCTGATCGCGGGCGGTTCGGTGATCCTGTCGCTGCTTCTCGGCGTGCCGGCAGGCTATGCGCTGGCACGCTCGACCAGCCGCTATGCCATTGCCGTTGCCTACTTCTTCATGGCGATCCGCATGGTGCCGGCGGTGGCGGCGCTGATCCCCTTCTATCTGATGATGCGCGATATCGGGCTGCTCGGCAGCTGGGTCTCCGTCGTGCTCATCAACGCGATGCTGAATTCGGCCTTCGTCACCTGGATGATGTTTTCCTATTTCCGCAGCCTGCCGAAGGAGCTGGAAGAGGCAGCGCTGACAGACGGCTGCACGCTGTTCGGCTCCTTCTGGCGCGTGGCGCTGCCGGCGGTGCGCTCAGGGGTCGTCGCCTCCACGCTGTTCTGCCTGATGTTTTCCTGGAACGACTTCCTCTATCCGATGTTCCTCACCCGGCTCGATTCCAAGCCGATCTCGGTGGCGCTGCTTTCAGCCTATGGAACGAAGGACATCACCTGGGGCACACTCGGCGCACTGGCGCATTTTTCGACGATCCCGATCGTACTGATCGTGCTTTTCCTCAACCGTTATTTCGTCCAGGGCCTGACGAAGGGCATTCACTAAAGAGACACCACGTCAGGCGCGAATGGCCGCCTCGGTGGCGGCATCGAACACGTGGATGCGGGCGGGATCGGCGGCAAGTGACAAGCGCTCGCCGATCTTGACGCGGCGGGCAGCGTCGATGATGACACGCAGGCGCGGGGCGGACAGCGTCACATCGTCCTCTTCGGCCGAAAGCGACTTCAACCGGTCGGCAGCCTCGACATCGACGTGAACGAGCAGGTTGGCGCCAAGATCCTCGACGAAGGCAACGGTTCCAGTGAGACCGCCTGCGTCGACCGGCTGGAATGCTTCCGGTCGGATGCCGAGCACAACGGCACGCCCGGCGGCGGCGGCGATGCGCGGCCGCTCGGCGAGCACCTCGCCCGAGAAAAGGATGGAGGCCTGGCCGAAGCGAGCCTCGGGGCCGTTCTCCGTCGCGAAGAGATCGGTCGCCAGCAGGTTCATCGCCGGCGAGCCCATGAAGYCKGCGACGAAGAGATTGGCCGGCTGATCATAGAGGTTGCGCGGCGTGCCGAGCTGCTGCAGGACRCCGCTTTTCATGACGGCGACGCGATCACCCATGGTCATGGCTTCGACCTGGTCGTGGGTGACATAGACCGTGGTGATGCCCGACATCTTCTGCATGCGGGCGATTTCGGCACGCATCTGGCCACGCAGGCGAGCATCGAGGTTGGAGAGCGGCTCGTCCATCAGGAAGGCCTGAGGGCTGCGGGCGAGTGCCCGGCCCATGGCAACGCGCTGGCGCTGGCCGCCGGAGAGTTGGGCGGGCTTGCGGGCGAGATAGTCCTCGAGCTCCAGGAGCTTTGCCGTCTCCTGCACCTTGCGGGCGATGTCGGCCTTGTCGAGGCCGCGGACGCGAAGGCCGAAGCCGATATTCTCGGCCACCGTCAGATGCGGGTAAAGCGCGTAGGACTGGAAGACCATGGCAATATCGCGATCGCGCGGGGCAAGGTCGTTGACGATGGCGCCGTTGATCGTCAGGCGGCCATCGGTGATCTCCTCCAGGCCGGCGATCATACGCAGCGCCGTCGACTTGCCGCAGCCGGAGGGGCCGACGAGGACCAGGAATTCGCTGTCGCGGATGGTCATGTCCAGATTGCGGATTGCCGCATAGCCATCACCGTAGCTCTTGCTGATCTGGTCGAAGACGATTTCAGCCATGCTCTTTCCTTGCTGAACGGGAGGCCTGTTGCAAGTCCTGGACGGGTCAGGTCGTGTAGACGCCGCCGGTGACGTTGACGCCCTGCCCGGTCATGAAGCGGGCCGAATTCGAGCAGAGGAAAACGACGACGTCGGCCACGTCTTCAGGCGTTTCCAGCCGGCCGAGCGGCGTCTGGGCGATATAATCCGCAACGACGCGTTCGGGCGTGACGCCGCGCAGGCTCGCTTCCCAGGCGATCTCGCGTTCCTGCATGCCGGTCTTGACGAAACCGGGGCAGACGGCGTTGACGCGAACGCCTGAAGCTGCGAGCTCGCGGGCGAGCGCCTGCGTCCAGCCGAGCACGGCAAACTTGCTGGCGGAATAATGAGCCAGCAACGGTGCGCCGATCTTTGCGGCGAGCGAGGCGGTGTTGACGATGACGCCGGTGCCGGTGCTCGTGAAACGGCGAGCGGCAATCTGGTTGGTCAGGAAGATGCCGCGAATGTTGACGTCGAAATTATAGTCCCACTCCTCATCGGTCAGTTCCAGCGCATGCTGCATCGTGGAGACGCCGGCATTGGCGCAGAGGATCTCGTAACCGCCCGTCTTCTCGACCACCTCGGAAAAGGTCGCCTCGACGGAGGCGCGCTTGCGAACGTCGATCGCATAGGCAGTGGCGCCGCTGCCGATCTCGGCCGCCGTCTGTTCGGCGGCCGCCAGGTTGATGTCGCAGATCGCCACCTGGATCGACTGGCGGGAGAGCGCGGTCGCGATCGCGCGCCCTATCCCAGTCGCCCCGCCGGTTACGATCGCACGCTTGCCGGATAGTTCTGGAAAGCTCGGAGACTGCATGTTCGCCCTCATCGACTGGAAACATCACCGATCRTATAACAACAAAATCATACACAACAAGAAAAATTTATGTTTGAATTTGTTCGAGTCATTCGATACATAGGGAGCAACAATCAGACAATCGTAGCCACGAGTTGCGACGGCGGGAGGATGAGAACGGTATCATGGACGCGGAACAGCAGATGGTCGCCGCAGCGGAAAAACCGAAGGTTCTGGCCCAGGTGCGGCATGCGCGCATCCTGGAGACACTGGCCCGCAAAGGTGCGGTCTCCGTCAGCGATGTCGCCTCCCAGCTTGCCGTTTCCGAAATGACCGTCCGCCGCGACCTGATCGAACTCGAAAAGGATGGCAGGCTGGTGCGCACCCATGGCGGCGCGGTGCGCAGCGGCAAGGCCTTCGAGCCGATCGCCAACGAGTCTGTCGACCGCGAGGAGCCGACTTTCGAATCCCGGCTGACGCGCAATGCCGCCGCGAAGCGGACCATCGCGATGGCGGCGGCAGGCGTTGCCGCCGGAGCACGCACCCTGGCACTCGACGTCGGCACCACGACCTATCTGCTGTCCGGCCTGCTGCTCAACCAGCCGCATACGAAGATCTTCACCAATGGCGTGCGCAACGCCATGCAGCTCGGCACCGGCTTTGGCGAGGTCTACCTGCCTGGCGGGCGCATGCGTGGCGAGGAAATGGCGATCAGCAGCCAATCGGCCGTTTCGCAATTCGAGGAACTCTGGTTCGACATCGCCTTCGTTGGCGTGTCCGGGATTACGGCGCAGGGAATTTACGACTATTCCTTCGAGGACACCGACATGAAGCGGGTCTATCTGCGCCGCGCCACGCAGAAGGTGGTGCTTTGCGATTCCACCAAGTTCAAGCGTATGTCGCTGGTGCATATCGCGCCGCTGCAGCAATTCGACATGCTGATCACCGATGCCATGCCGCCGGCCGATCTTGCCGATGCGCTCGCCGCCGCTGGCGTCGATGTGCGCATCGCGCCCGAGGAGCAGCCGCTGCTTTGATTTGCCCTTTCCCGCATCCGTCCCCCGGCGGATGACTGTTCCACTCGATTTCGCTTCAGGGAGTTCCCGCATGGTCTTCGACTTTTTTGGCGTCAAGAAGAAGGCGGTCATCGCCATGGCGCATATCGGAGCCCTGCCCGGCTCGCCCGCCTATGACGCCGCCGCCGGTGTGAACAAGCTCGTCGACGACGTGCTTTCCGACATCGAGAAGCTGCAGGCGGGCGGCGTCGACGCCATCATGTTCGGCAATGAGAACGACCGGCCCTACGTCTTCCAGGCGCCGCCGGAAGGGCTGGCGGCGATGACGTCGATCGTCGAGCGGGTGAAGCCGCATCTGACCGTGCCGTTCGGCGTCAACTATCTCTGGGATCCCTCGGCAAGCGTTGCGATCGGCGCGGTGACGGGCGCGAGCTTCGTTCGCGAGATCTTCACCGGCGTCTTCGCCTCCGACATGGGCATCTGGCAGCCGGATTGCGCCAAGGCGGCACGGCTGCGACATAGCCTCGGCCGCGACGAGATGAAGATGCTCTTCAACATCAACGCGGAATTTGCCCATTCGCTGGACCAGCGACCGATCGAACTCAGGGCGAAGAGCGCCGTGTTCTCGTCGCTCGCCGACGCCATCCTGGTGTCGGGACCGCTGACCGGACAGGCGGTCGATCAATCGGACCTCAGGCGCGTTTGCGAGACGGTCAAGGATGTCCCTGTCTTTGCCAATACCGGCGTCAACAAGGACAATGTGCGCGACATATTGAGCGTTGCCAGCGGCGTCATCATCGGCACGCATTTCAAGGTGGACGGCAATACCTGGAACCCGGTCGACGGCGACCGGGTAAAGCGCTTCATGGAGATCGTCGAGGCGCTGCGCTGAACGAGAGGAACCGCCATGTCCATCACGCTCGGCCTCGATATCGGCACCACCTCCACCATCGGCATCTTGATCGAACTGCCGAACCGCGTGCTCGGCCTCACCTCACGGCCGTCGACGCTTCATTCACCGCAGCACGGCTGGGCCGAGGAAGACCCGGCGCAATGGTGGTCGAATGTCTGTGAGATCACCAGCGAACTGATTGCAACGAGCGGGATCGAGGCTAGGCAAATCTCGGCCGTCGGCGTGACCGGCATGCTGCCGGCCGTCGTGCTGCTTGATGACGCCGGCGACGTGCTGAGGCCCAGCATCCAGCAGAGCGACGGGCGCTGCGGCAAGGAGGTCGAGGAACTTAGGGCCGAATGGAATGAAGCGGATTTTCTCGCCAGGGCAGGAAACGGCATCAACCAGCAGCTGGTGACGGCGAAGCTGCGCTGGATCGCCCGGCATGAGCCCGCGGTCTTCGAGCGCCTCGCCACGGTCATGGGCTCCTATGATTTCATCAACTGGAAGCTGACCGGCGAAAAGGCCATCGAGCAGAACTGGGCGCTGGAAGCGGGCTTCGTCGATATCAATACCGACAGGCTCGATGACGAACTGATCGGGCTTGCCAGAGTGCGGCGGGACGCCATTCCGAGGAAGGCCGCTTCGCATGAGGTGCTTGGCCACGTGACCGATGAGGCGGCCAAGGCGACGGGGCTCGCACCCGGAACGCCTGTTATCGGCGGGGCAGCCGACATGATCGCCTCGGCCTTCGGCGCAGGGATCACCAAGGCGGGCGACGTGCTGCTGAAATTCGGGGGTGCCGTCGATATCCTGACGGCAACGGATGTCGCGCGGCCCGATCCTCGCATGTTTCTCGATTATCATCTGGTTCCGGGGCTTTACATGCCGAACGGCTGCATGTCGACCGGCGGCTCGGGGCTCAACTGGTTCATCAGCACCTTCGCCGGACGCGAGGAGATCGCGGCAAAGGCGGAGGGAATATCCGCGCACCACTATCTCGATCGGCTGGCGGCGGCATGCGCGCCCGGCGCGGACGGGCTGACGATCCTGCCTTACTTCCTCGGCGAGAAGACGCCGATCCATGATGCCGGTGCGCGCGGCGTGATCGACGGGCTGACGCTGTCGCATCATATCGGCCATCTCTGGCGGGCGATGCTGGAAGCCTACGCCTATGCACTGCGCCATCATATCGACGTGCTGAACGACATAGGCCATCCGACAACGCGTTTCATCGTTTCCGACGGAGGATCGCAGAGCCGTATCTGGATGCAGATCGTTTCCGACGTGCTGCAGCAGCCACTGCAGGGTCTCACCGGCCATCCCGGCTCCTGCCTCGGTGTCGCCTGGGCCGCGGCGATCGGTGCGGGATTGACCGAGGATTGGTCCGGCGTGACGGCCTTTGTCGGCCAAGGTGACAGAATCCTCCCCAATCCCGACAATGTAGCGGTTTATGATCGGGGTTATCGGACCTATCGTGCGCTTTACAGGCCATAGACCGAGCGGGATTTGATAGCGTGACGACACCGGCAGAACGGGATTCCACGAGACAGGCAGCCGGGCGCGGCGGCATGATAACAAGCCCGCATGCGCTGGCGAGCGAGGCAGGTGCGGCGATCCTGCGAGCCGGCGGCAATGCGCTTGAGGCTGCGATCGCCATCGGCAGCACGATTGCCGTCGTCTACCCGCATTTCTGCGGTCTTGGCGGCGATTCCGTCTGGATCGTTGCCGATCGCAGCGGGCGGAAAACATGTTTTCTCGGCATCGGGCAAGCGGCGCGCAAATTGCCGGATTTCAATGGCAGCATTCCGCTGCGCGGACCGCTTTCGGCGCTCACCTCGGCCTGCGCCGTCGATGCCTGGCGGCACGCCCATGACTATTCCGCACGGCACTGGCGCGGAAAGATCGATTTCCCAGTCTTGCTAGCCGATGCGATCCGTCATGCCGAAGAGGGATTTCCTGTTACGCGCTCGCAGAGCTTCTGGCTTGCCTTCAGGCAGGCGGAGGCAGCCGGCTGGCCGGGTTTTGCCGCACTTTTCATGCCGGATGGCGCGGCGCCGAAAACGGGCAGCCTGTTCCGGCAGGAGAATTTGGCGTTATCGCTTTTACTGATTGCCCGTGATGGGCCGCGTTCATTCTACGAAGGCGAACTCGGCACGAGGATTGCGGCGGGCCTGCAGGCCGTGGGCTCTCCGCTGACCAGCGACGATCTCAAGGCAACCCGAACGCGCGAAGTGCCACCCGTCAGCCTCTCGTATCGCGGCTTCGAGCTGCTTGCGCCGCCGCCGCCGACACAGGGTCTGTCGACACTGGCGATCATGGGCATTCTCGCCCATTTCGATCTTGCCAGCCAAAAGGCCGGCAGCGCCGATCATCTCCATCTCTGCGTCGAAGCCGTCAAACGCGCGTTCCTCGAGCGCGCCGGCATTGCCGATCCCGATGTCGTGCCGCAGCCGGTGGAGGAATGGCTGAGCACGCAGCATCTTGCGCAGGCGGCAGCCACCATTGATCCGGCACGAGCGCTCGAATGGCCGGCGCCCTTTCGCAGTGGCGACACCGTGTTCTTCGCCGCAACCGACGCAGAGGGCGGCAGCGTCAGCGTCTTGCAGAGCACCTATTTCGACTGGGGCAGCGGCGTGGTGGTCGGCGATACCGGTATTCTCTGGCAGAACCGCGGGGCGGCCTTTTCGTCCGATCCCAAGCATGTCAATGCCATCGCACCCGGCAAGCGGCCTTTCTATACATTGAATCCCGGCCTCGGCCTGCGCAACGGCAGGCCCGCCCTGCTCTACGGCACGCAAGGCGCCGACGGCCAGCCGCAGACGCTGGCAATGCTGCTGACCCGGCTGATCGACTTCGACGAGGAACCAGCAGCAGCGCTGGCCGGTCCACGCTTTCTTCTCGGCAAGACCTTTTCCGACAGCCGTGACAGCCTCAAGCTGGAAAGCGATGCCGGCGAAGCTGTACTTGCCGAACTGGCCGCACGAGGCCACGCACTGTCACCGATCGAGGCGCAGAGCCCGCTTGCAGGGCAGGCAGGTGTGATCGTTATCGACGAGGACGGCATGGCGACCGGCGCACATGATCCACGTGGCGACGGACTGGCGATCGGGATCTCTTCCGGGGCATGAGTTATAGGGTTGCGCGCCGGCGAGACGCCTTCAAACGCACAGAAGCGGGAAAAAGCTAATAATTGATGAGACGGGCCGCTGAAGACCCTTCCGAAGCCTGGACTCCTCGCAGGTCGGCGACGTTCTCCGCATTGGGTATCATTCCGCTACGGATTCGAAAGTTGCCGAGCGGCGATGGCCGTGACCTCTGCCTGGCGTCGAATTACATTTGAAAATCAGTATGAAGAGCTTTGCCTATAATGGGTTAACCTTCGGCTCAGAATTACAGCTATGTGCCTGTCGGTCTTGAGCGGGATCGAACCGGCGTTGGCTAATCGTGAAGCACCTGATAGGTCATAGACCGCTGGGTATGAGGTCTTTGCACCCTTCAGAGACAACCCTCGGACCGGACTGGAGAGCTTTTGATGGGCTGGAAAACACCGAAGATCGAATACGTGAATGGCTATAAGATCGTTGAAGTTGAAGGGCCTAGCTTCAAAGTCTACGATGGCGACCGTCAGCTCGGGGACGATTTCCCATACCCCGGCGAAGCTGCTGCTTACGCAACCTCGTTGCCAAAACGGGATCATCCACGCAGCTAGGCGAGAAGCCGCGGAAGATCATTCAAAAACCCTTTATGGCAGCCTTACTGAAAGTGGAACAAGATTTGACCAGCTCCCAACTTTCTTCACCGCTGGAACTGCTTGGGTGGTCTGAATTCTTCGCTGACCAGGTCCAGCCCAGCGAAGCGGACTTGATCCCCCGACGCATCGCTTCAGTTCACCGGGCGCGCATCGAGGCAATCGATGTCACCGGGCCGGTCGGACTCGAATTTCCATCCAGTACCAGTACTGGTGACTACGCGGTCGGCGACTGGGTTCTTGCCGATGCACTGACTGACATGCTTATCAGACGTCTCGACCGAAAAAGCGTCTTTCAACGACGCCCGGAAGGCGGGCGTGGCCAGCAACTTGTTGCCGCCAACGTCGACACCCTGTTGATCGTGACCTCGTGCAATGCCGATTTTAATCTTGCTCGGCTGGAACGTTACCTGATCATGGCCAACCAGGCCGGGAGCAATCCGGTGATTGTGCTGACGAAGGCTGACACCGCGGAAGATGCCGGCATATTCCAGGCGCAAGCCGAAGCTTTACAGCGCGATCTGCCTGTCATTGCCTTGAATGGGCGCTCCGCGGACGCCGTTTCCCTGTTGAGGCCCTGGTGCGGCGTTGGCCAGACGGTTGCGTTGGTGGGATCTTCTGGTGTCGGAAAATCAACGCTGGTGAACACCATGACCGGGCCTGAATCTGACACAAAGCAAAAGACAGGCACCATCCGCGAATATGACGCGCAGGGCCGACACACGACCACGGCGCGATCCCTGCATGCAATTTCAGGCGGCGGCTGGGTCATCGATACGCCGGGAATAAGAACGCTTTACGTGAGCGATGTTGCCGACGGTATAGACACCCTCTTTGCTGAAATAACCGAATTGGCGCCGCTTTGCCGCTTTCGCGATTGCACCCATGCCCATGAACCTGGGTGCGCGGTCCAGGCAGCTGTCGCAAGCGGTACCCTGGTTGCCGATCGCCTAGAACGCTGGCGGAACCTGCTTGCCGAAAACCGCGACCGAACACCGGTCGTGAGCGGACCCCGCGGCAACAAGATCGTTCGCAAGAAGAAATACTGAACGTGTTGAACGTTTGCGACGGTGCTCATCGGCGTCAGCCATGATCCGCCACCTGAATTGGCTGGGCTGGGGGATAGCGTGAGCGCTCAATGATTGGGATTGCGATCACGAAGAAGACCCTGCAAGCGGCCGCTCCCGCTTGTGAGGGATATGTCTTTGAACAACCGCGATATGAGGCGCGGTCGCAATCCTTGCCTCTCATCGATGAGGAGGAATGACATCCTCTTTATCTCGATCGTGATCACGCCTGCATTGTCATGGCGACGATAACTCCCCGAATCGATCGCATGGAATCCATTTTCCACCGCCCAAGCGGCTATCATATCCGCGTTCATCAAGGTCCTGCTTTAGGAGATGCGGACGTGCTGTCTCTAGCAGTCCCGCTCGCGCAAATCGCTTCGCAGTCCTACGGATACCGCAACTGAATCGCTCTAATCCAGCCAAATCCGTCCAAGATTACAGTTCCCGCTTAGGTGTTGCGAGAAAGACTCGAAGCAATCGTTGTCAAGCGCTCGACTCAGCCGGGGTCCCGCCTGTTTGGTGCTCTTGATGGGATAAGAACTCTTGGCCCACCCAGTAAATTGAGAGGTGAAACGAGCCAATTTCTCATGACCGTTATCAAGACGCAGATTCCCAGAAGCCTGCTTCCTGAAACCGCTATGATCTGTCACGAAGCTCGTTCCCGTGCATTCCCCGCATCTGCGATTTCAGCGGCCATGCCGACATCCCGAGGTCGATGACGCGCCGCAGCACGCGGCCGCTCGCGCCTGCCTGTGGCAGGTTCATTGCCGCCTGCAAAACGCCGAGAAAATGCCACGCCAAGCCATCGATATCCGCCGCTGATGGCAACTCGCCATTGCCACACAGACTTCCTTGCTGCGACTGGCAAGGAAGCCGGAAAGAGAGGCGCTGCTATCATCCCGGAGCGCCTCACCGTTCGGATGGCCACGGTCCCAGGCTTCGGCTCAGATATGCAGAGCGCTTCCCAAAGCTTTCAGCGCCGCCTCCATGACCGCTTCGCTGCGGGTCGGATGCGCGTGGATGGTGCCGGCGATGTCTTCCAGACGTGCACCCATCTCGATGGCCAGCGCAAAAGCCGCCGAAAGCTCGGAGACCCCGGCTCCAACCGCCTGCAGGCCAAGCACGAGATTGGTGTCGGCACGGGCCACAACGCGCACGAAGCCTTCTTCGGACAGCATCGTCATTGCCCGTCCGTTGGCGCTGAACGGAAACTGGCCGATGCGGATTTCATAGCCTTGCGCCCTCGCGTCCACAGCCGACAGGCCGGCGCTGACGATCTCCGGGTCGGTGAAGCAGATGGCGGGGATGCATCGCTTGTCCCAGGCGCGCTTCTTCCCGGCGATGATTTCCGCCACCATCTCGCCTTGCGCCATGGCCCGATGGGCAAGCATCGGCTCGCCGGTCACATCGCCGATCGCATAGATGCCGCGCATCGAGGTGCGGCAACGGTCGTCGATCCTCAGATAAGGCCCGGCACGATCGAGATCGAGCTCTTCGAGACCGGATCCTGCGGTTCTTGGGCGGCGACCGACGGTGACGAGGATACGGTCGGCCGGCAGGGTCTCACGCCGGCCATCAGCCGTTTCGACGATCAGAGCCTCGCCATTGTCGGCAAGGCCGATCGCCTTCGCACCTGTCAACAGCCGGATACCGCCTTCAGTCAGCTTGCGCATGACAGGCCGCACCAGTTCGGCATCATATTGCGGCAGCACCTGCGGCGTCGCCTCGACAACCGTCACATCGGACCCCATCTTGGCAAAGGCGGTCCCGAGCTCCAGCCCGATATAACCGCCGCCGATCACGACGAGTTTTTTCGGCAGCTGCGTCAGCGACAGCGCCTCTGTCGAGGAAATCACGCGGCCGCCGAAAGGCAGGTTCGCAAGCTCCACCGGATCCGAACCGGTGGCGATCACCACGGTCTCGGCGCGGATGATCTGCTGGCCGGTTTCCGTCTCTACCTCCACCGTCTTGCCGTCGCGGAAGTGGGCCCGGCCGTGGACGATCTTGACGCGCGCCTTTTGCAGCAGCCCCGAAACACCGCTCGTCAAGCGGCCGACGATCCCGTCCTTCCAGGCAATCGTCCTGCCGAGATCGATCGACGCGCCTTCGACGCGGATGCCCATCGGGTTTTTGCCGGCAAGCATCTTTTGCGTCGCATCGAATTCCTCGGCCGCATGGATCAGCGCCTTGGAGGGAATGCAGCCGACCGTCAGGCAGGTGCCACCCGGCTTGCCGGCCTCGACGATGACGGTATCGATGCCGAGCTGCCCGGCGCGAATGGCGCAGACATAACCGCCCGGACCGGCGCCGATGACGAGGAGCTTGCAGACGATCTCTTTCATGGATCTCAGCCTTCGATAAAAATGAGCGCAGGCGTTTCGATGAGCGTGCGGATGCGTTGCACGAAGTTTGCCGCATCCCAGCCGTCGATGATGCGGTGATCGAAGCTGGAGGAGAGGTTCATCATCTTGCGCGGCACGAACTGCGCGCCGTCCCAGACCGGTCGTGTGGCGATCTTGTTGACGCCAATGATCGCCACCTCGGGATGATTGATGATGGGTGTCGAGACGATGCCGCCGAGCGCGCCGAGCGAACTGATGGTGATGGTGGAGCCGGACAGCTCATCACGTGTCGCAGTACCCGATCGCGCCGCTTCCGCCAGCCGGTTCATCTCGGCGGCGCAATCCCAGATGCCGCGGGCTTCGGCATGCCGCACGACCGGAACGGTCAGACCGGCCGGCGTCTGCGTGGCGATGCCGACATGCACGGCACTATAGCGCGTGATGATGCCGGCATCGTCGTCGAAAGTGGCGTTGACGTCAGGCTGCTCGGAGATGGCCTTGACCAACGCCCGCATCAGGAAGGGCAGAACCGTCAGCTTCGGATGATCAGGCCTGCGATCGCCGTTCATGGTGGCGCGCAACTCCTCGAGCGCGGACATATCCACTTCCTCCACATAGGTGATGTGGGGGATGCGCGAGGCGGAAAGCACCATCTTCTCGGCAATGCGGCGGCGCAGGCCAGTCAGCTTGATCTCCTCGGTCGCCGTCTTCCTGGCAAAGCCGTTCTTTGCCGTTGCAGGCGCGGTCCCCTGGCTTAGGAATTGCTCGATATCCTCGCGCAGGATACGCCCGGCCGGTCCGGTCGCCTGCACCTGCCTGAGATCGACACCGCTTTCCCTGGCGAAGAGTCGCACCGAGGGAGCGGCAAGCGGCTTTTCGGCCGGCGGCGGCGCCGCAGGCACTGGTATCGCCGCAGGAGTTGGTGCTGCCGGAGCAGGTTTTGCAATCTCGGCCCTGGTCGCCTCAGTAATCGGCGTCTGCGAAATCCCAACAGACTGCGCCTCGCCGACATCTCCCGCCGTCTCGATCCGCACCAGCGGAGCCTTGACCGCGATACGGTCTCCGACCTCGCCGGCAAGCCAGGTGACTGTGCCATTGACGGGAGACGGAATTTCCACCGTGGCCTTGTCGGTCATGACGGCGGCGATCACCATGTCCTCGCGGACGGGATCTCCGGTCTTCACATGCCATTCTACGATCTCGGCCTCGGCGACCCCCTCCCCGACATCGGGCATCTTGATGATGAATTCGCCCATGGCTCAGGCCTCCATGACTTCGGCAAGCGCCCGCCCGACACGGCCGGGACCGGGGAAATAGTCCCACTCCTGCGCATGCGGATAGGGCGTGTCCCAGCCGGCCACGCGCACCACCGGCGCTTCGAGATGATAGAAGCAATGCTCCTGCACCAGTGCTGCGACCTCGGCGCCGAAGCCGGATGTCAAGGTTGCCTCATGCACGACGACGCAGCGTCCCGTCTTCGAGACCGATTTGACGATCGTATCGAGATCGAGCGGCAGCAGGCTTCTCAAATCGATCACCTCGGCATCGATGCCGGCATCTTCGGCCGCGGCAAGCGCCACATGTACCATCGTGCCGTAGGCAACCACCGTCACCGCCGATCCCGCGCGCCGCACCTCGGCCTTGCCGATCGGGATGGTGTAGTGGCCATCGGGCACCTCTCCGAGTTCGTGTTTCGACCAGGGCGTCACCGGCCGCTCGTGATGGCCGTCGAAGGGGCCGTTATAGAGGCGCTTCGGCTCCAGGAACATGACCGGATCGGGATCCTCGATCGCCGCGATCAGCAAGCCTTTGGCGTCATAGGGATTGGAAGGCACGATCACCTTCAGCCCGCAGACATGGGTAAAAAGCGCCTCCGGGCTCTGGCTGTGCGTCTGGCCGCCGAAGATACCGCCGCCTGTCGGCATGCGCACGACGATCGGGCAGGTGAAATCGCCGTTGGAACGGTAGCGAATGCGCGCCGCCTCCTGGGTCAGCTGGTCATAGGCCGGATACATGTAATCGGCGAACTGGATTTCGACACAGGGTTTCAGCCCATAGGCCGCCATGCCGATCGCCGTGCCGACGATGCCGGATTCGCTGATCGGCGTATCGAAGCAGCGCGTTCTGCCGTATTTTGCCTGCAGGCCCTGTGTGCTGCGAAAGACGCCGCCGAAATAACCGACATCCTCGCCGAAAACGACGACATTGTCGTCACGTGCCATCGAGACGTCCATGGCGCTGCGCACGGCCTCGATCATCGTCATTCTGGCCATGTCAGTACCCCGCCTTCTGTCGCTGGCGGCGGATATGCGGCGGCATCTCGGCATAGACGCCCTCGAAAATGTCGCGCACCGAAGGCCTGCCGCCGGCATGCAGCGTGCCATGCGCCTCTGCCTGGCGCTGCGCCTCGATCACCTCGTCCATGATTTCGGCTTCGGCCTGCACATGCCGTTCCTCCGACCATGCGCCCTTGATGATCAGATGTTTCTTGAGCCGCAGCACGGGATCGCCGAGCGGCCAGGCCTCCGATTCCGTCTTGGGCCGATAGGCGCTCGGATCGTCGGAAGTCGAATGCGCGCCGACGCGATAGGTCACATATTCGATCAGCGTCGGGCCGAGATTGCGCCGCGCGCGCTCCGCCGCCCAATGGGCGACGGCATGGACGGCGAGATRGTCGTTTCCGTCGACACGCAGCGCCGGAATACCGAAGCCGAGGCCCCTCGCCGCGAAAGTGCCGGAACCGCCGCGGGCGATGCCCTGGAAGGTGGAGATCGCCCACTGATTGTTGACGATGTTGAGAATAACAGGCGCCTTGTAGGTCGAGGCGAAAACGAGCGCCGAGTGGAAATCCGATTCCGCCGTCGATCCGTCGCCGATCCAGGCGGCGGCAATGCGGCTGTCGTTCTTGATCGCCGAGGCCATCGCCCAGCCGACAGCCTGCACATATTGGGTGGCGAGATTGCCCGAGATGGTGAAGAAGCCGTGCTCCTTGGAGGAATACATGATCGGCAGTTGCCGGCCGCGCAGAGGATCGCTCTCGTTCGAGTAGATCTGGTTCATCATCTCGACCATCGGATAGTCGTCGGCAATCAGCAGGCCTGCCTGGCGATAGGTCGGGAAATTCATGTCTCCCGTCTCGAGCGCCTTGCGGAAGGCGCAGCTGACGGCTTCTTCGCCGAGATGCTGCATGTAGAAGGAGGTCTTGCCCTGCCGCTGCGCCATCAGCATGCGGGCGTCGAAGGCACGCAGCTTCATCATGTTGCGAAGCCCGGTCAGCAACGCCTCATCGGAGAGCGAACCGGCCCAGGGACCGACCGCCTCGCCCTCGCGGTTCAAAACGCGGATGATGGAATAGGCGAGGTCACGAATATCTTCGGATGCGACATCCACCTCCGGCCGCGGCACGGAACCGGCCTTGGCAATCTTGACATTGGAAAAATCGGGCTGACCGCCCGGGCGAACGGCGGGTTCGGGGACGTGCAGGCTCAAACGAGCGGAATCCACCATGTTTTTTCTTTCCTCCCTTTGCCGGCCTTGCTCCCCTCCTCCGGAAGCAGGGCCGGATGTGGTGCTTAGAGATTGCGGGCGATCACCATGCGCTGCACGTCGCTCGTTCCTTCATAGATCTGGCAGATGCGCACATCGCGGTAGATGCGCTCGACCGGATAATCGGCCATGTAGCCATATCCGCCATGGATCTGGATCGCATCGGAACAGACGCGCTCGGCCATCTCGGAGGCAAAGAGCTTCGCCATCGAGGCTTCCGACAGGCAGGGCAGTCCGGCCTCCCTGAGGGAGGCGGCGTGAAAGACGAGCTGTCGCGCCGCCTCGATCCGCACCGCCATATCGGCAAGGCGGAAGGCAACGGCCTGGTGCTCAAAGATCGGCTTGCCGAAGGCCGTGCGCTCGCGGGCGTAATCGCGCGCCGCCTCGAAAGCCGCCCGCGCCATGCCGACCGCCTGCGCCGCAATGCCGATCCGCCCGCCCTCGAGATTGGCGAGCGCGATGCGGTAACCTTCGCCTTCCGCACCGAGCCTGAGTTCTGCCGGAATGCGCATGCTGTTGAAGGCGATCTGGCAGGTATCGGAGGAATGCAACCCAAGTTTTTCCTCGACCCGGATCACCTCGTAGCCCGGCGTATCCGTCGGCACGATGAAGGCGGTGATGCCCTTCTTGCCGACGTCGGGATCGGTGACGGCAAAAACGATGATGACGTCGCCGTTCTTGCCAGAGGTGATGAATTGCTTGGAGCCGTCGAGCACATAATGATCGCCGTCACGCCGCGCTCGGGTCTTCAGGTTGGAGGCATCGGAACCAGCCTGCGGCTCGGTCAGCGCAAAGCCGCCGATCCATTCGCCACTGGCCAGTTTCGGCAGGAAGCGCTGCCGCTGCTCCTCGGTACCGAATTTCAGGATCGGCACACAGCCGACGGAGCTATGCACGCTCATGATCGTCGAACACGGTCCGTCGCCCGCGGCAATTTCCTCCAGCGCCGCCGCATAAGCAATCACACCGGTATCCGACCCGCCATAGGCTTCCGGCACCAGCATGCCGAGCAGCCCGAGTTCGCCCATTTCCTTCAGTTCCTCGCGCGGGAAGAGATGCTCCCGGTCGCGTTTGGCTGCCCCCGGGGCCAGCCGGTCGCGGGCAAAGTCGCGGGCGAGATCTGAGATCTGCTGTTGGAGGTCGGAAAGGATCATCTGTTCTCTCCCTCTCCTATTGCCGTTCGATGGCAACGGCGGTCGCCTCGCCGCCGCCGATGCAGAGCGTGGCCATGCCGCGCTTCAGGTCGTATCGCTCCAGTGCTGCAAGCAGCGTCACCAGGATGCGAGCCCCCGATGCGCCGATCGGATGGCCGAGCGCGCAGGCGCCGCCATGCACGTTCACCTTTTCATGCGGCAGGTTGAGATCGCGCATCGCCGCCATGGCGACGACGGCGAAAGCCTCGTTGATTTCGAACAGATCGACCTCCGACAGCGGCAAGCCGGTGCGATCGGACAGTTTCTGCAGCGCGCCGATCGGTGCGGTGGCGAAAAGATTGGGTGCCTGCGAATGCGTGGCATGGCCGAGGATGGTGGCGAGCGGCTTCAGGCCGCGATGCTCCGCCCCGGAACGGCGCATCAGCACTAGGGCTGCCGCGCCATCGGAGATCGAGCTGGAATTGGCGGCAGTCACCGTGCCGCCCTCGCGGAAGGCGGGCTTCAGCGTCGGGATCTTGTCGAGCTTCGCCTTGCCGGGTTGTTCATCGCGGCTCGCCACCTGCTCGGCCTTGCTCGATTTTACCGTGACCGGCACGATCTCGCTTTCGAAACAGCCTTCGGCGATCGCCTTCTGCGCCCGCGTCAGCGAGGTGATGGCGAAGTTGTCCTGCGCCTCGCGCGTGAACTGATAGGCCTCGGCGCAATCCTCCGCGAAGCTGCCCATCAAGCGCCCCTTGTCATAAGCATCCTCCAGCCCGTCGAGGAACATGTGATCCACGACACGCCCATGGCCGAGCCTGTAGCCGCCACGGGCCTTGTCAAGGAGATAGGGCGCATTGGTCATGCTTTCCATGCCACCTGCAACCGCTACAGAAGCGCTGCCGGCGGCGATCAGGTCATGCACCATCATCACGGCCTTCATGCCTGAGCCGCACATTTTGTTAACGGTGCTCGCCGCCGTGGCGAAGGGCAGACCGGCATGGATCGCCGCCTGGCGCGCCGGCGCCTGCCCCTGCCCCGCCGGCAGTACACAGCCGAAGACGACCTCCTCGATCGCCTCGGCCTCGAGGCGGCTCCGCTCAAGCGCCGCGCGGATCGCCGTCGCTCCGAGCTCCGGCGCTGTCGCCTCCTTCAGCTCTCCCTGAAAGCTACCGATCGGGGTGCGCGCTGCACCGACGATGACGATGGGATCCTGCAATGTCATGTTTCCTCCTCTGGGCAACGCGCTCAGCGCGCGCCCATCCGCAATGCGCCGTCGAGGCGGATGACCTCGCCGTTCAGCATGTTGTTTTCAAAGATATGACGCACCAGCCCGGCGAATTCCGCCGGACGGCCGAGCCGCGGCGGAAAGGGCACGCTCTTGCCGAGCGCCGCCTGAACCTCTGCTGGCATGTCAGCCATCATCGGTGTCTCGAAAATGCCGGGTGCGATCGCCACGACGCGAATGCCGTGACGGGCAAGCTCGCGGGCGATCGGCAAGGTCATCGCCGCCACCCCGCCCTTGGAGGCGGCATAGGCTGCCTGGCCGATCTGGCCGTCGAAGGCGGCAACCGAGGCCGTATTGACGATGACGCCGCGTTCGCCTTCCGCATCCGGCTCGGTCGTCTGGATCGCTGCGGCGGCCAGGCGGATCATGTTGAACGTGCCGATGAGATTGATGCCGACCGTGCGCGCAAAACTCTCCAGCCGGTGCGGTCCGTCGCGGCCGATCACCTTTTCGGCCGGCGCCACGCCCGCGCAATTCACCAAACCGCGCAGGCTGCCGAAGGCTTCGACGGCAGCGGCAACCACCGCAGCCCCCTCCTCGCCATCGGTTACATCGGCCTTGACGAAGCGGGCATCGCTTCCGAATCCCCGGGCAATCTCTTCGCCCGCTTGCATATTGAGATCGGCAATCGTCACGCGCCCGCCGGCCTCCACAAGCGCGCGCACTGTTGCCGCACCCAAGCCGGAGCCGCCGCCGGTCACGATGAAACTTGATCCACGGATCAGCATGAATGTCTTCCTCCCTGCCGACCGCGCCCCCTCCAAGCGCAACCGACGGATACGATTCTATTCGCTCCACCTATTGCAAGCGATGACAGAACTGCTCCATTATTTCGGCCAGTTTTGCCATAGCGAGGATAGAATGGCCGAGATCGAGCGACGCATGATCGCGCCAGGCTTCGTGGAGGAGGCACTCGACAGCCTGCGGCGGCTCGGCAAGCCGACGGCGCCGGTCCTTGCCCGCGTCGGCCTGGCATCCCCGGTCGATCAGCCGGTTTCGGCGGAGACCTACGGCGCGCTCTGGCTGGCGATCGCCGCCGAGCTCGACGATGAATTCTTCGGCATGGGCGCGCGGCCGATGCGCAGCGGCAGCTTCACGCTGCTCTGCCACTCTGTGCTGCATGCGCCGACGCTGGGTCAAGCGCTCCGCCGGGCGCTTCGCTTCCTCGATGTCGTGCTCGACGACCCCCGGGGACGGCTCGTCATCCGCGACGGTCTGGCCGAGATCGAACTCAGCGACGCCGGTAGCCCGCGTTCGGCCTTCGCCTACCGCACCTACTGGATCATCCTGCACGGCATCATCTGCTGGCTGGTCGGCCGGCGCATTCCGATCCGGCTCGTTGATTTCCGCTGCGCGGAACCCAAACAAGGGGCCGACTACCGGCTCTTCTTCGGCGCCCCGGTGCGTTTCTCGCAAGCCATCAGCCGGCTCGGCTTCGACAGCGCCCTGCTCGACCTGCCGGTGGCGCGCAGCGAGCAGGCGCTCAAACAGTTCCTGCGCGGCGCGCCCGCCAATATTCTGGTGCGCTACCGCTATGATGCCGGCAGCGCCGCCGCCGTCCGCCGGCGCCTGAGCCAGGCCACACCGGCTGCCTGGTCGAGCTTCACCAAGCTTGCCGCCGATATGCGCATGCCCCCGTCCACGCTCCGCCACCGCCTGCACGACGAGGGACAAAGCTATGCCGCCATCAAGGACGACATCCGCCGGGATCTCGCCGTCGAACTGCTGCTGAACACGTCGATGACTATCGGTGAGATTGCCGTGCAGCTCGGCTATTCCGAGCCGAGCGCATTCTTCCGGGCCTTCCGCAAATGGGTGGGCAAGAGCCCCGAGGGCTTTCGGCGGGACGGAGCGGAAATCGAGGGCCTGTCAGTCGAATCGGTTGACCCGCCCTGACTGGCCTCGCGCTTTCGCGAACATGGCGGCAATCTTCATCATGAACGACTTGCTGAAGCGGCGAAGAACCGCTTGATGAGGCTCGATGTACCAGGATCGCTCGACGATATCGTAATTGTATTCGTCGACGACGATCCAACTCTGTTTGAGATCACCGAGACCGGCGCGCCGGCGTTCGATATCGGGAATTTCCAGCGCAACCCTTCCCACCTCCGGCGGCTGTGTGGTGATTGCCAGAAGGACGAGATGCGTGTTTCCATCGCTCGCACTGCGGATCGCGATGACGACACAGACTGGGCGCTGTTTGCGCCCCTCGGTCTCACTACGCTGCTGTTGCCATGCCCAGAGATAGGGATAGGTTATCACCTCGCCAGGACGAAACTCATGGCTCATCGTCGTAGCCTTCACCGTGCGCCAGCCGCTCAATCGCCTCGCCGAACAATTCGGCATGCTCGTCCGGCATCTCCGAAATGTGATGGGCACGACGCGGGTCCCCGCCGCTGCGCATTCGCTGATAGTGCTCATAGCTCATCAGCACGAAACGTGGCTTGTTGTGGCGGGTAAGAATGACCGGCTCGCGGCTCGCGACATCGGTGACATCACCAATCTGTTTATTGAGATCACCTGTCGTGAACTGTCGCATGATTATCGTCTCCGGTTTAATTTCCATATATTCCATATTTTCCATATTTTCAAGAAAATGGCGCTCACGCGCCCTCGCCAAGAATTCGCGAGGTTCTTCGGCCGCATCATTCAAGGGCACTTTGACCCTGCCGCAACCCGCGCTACATATTTCAGCGGGAGGAGTGCCATGTTTGATTTTTCGCTCGGCGAAACCGCGGACGCGATCCGTGAAACGACGGCGCGGTTTGCCGCCGATCATATTGCTCCACTGGCTGTGGAGATCGACGAAAGCAACACGTTTCCACGCCAGCTCTGGCCCGAGATGGGTGCGCTCGGCCTGCATGGGATCACCGTCGAGGAAGAATTCGGTGGCGCCGGTCTCGGTTATCTCGATCATGTCGTCGCCATGGAGGAAGTTTCGCGCGCCTCGGCCTCCGTCGGCTTGAGTTACGGCGCTCATTCCAACCTCTGCGTCAACCAGATCCGCCGCTGGGCCTCGCCGGAACAAAAGCGCCGCCACCTGCCGAAGCTGATCTCCGGCGAACATGTCGGTTCGCTCGCCATGTCGGAGGTCGGCGCCGGTTCCGATGTCGTCTCCATGCGGTTGCGTGCCGAGAAGAAGGGCGACCGCTATATTCTGAACGGCACCAAGTTCTGGATCACCAACGCGCCGCATGCCGATGTGCTTGTTGTCTATGCCAAGACCGATCCCGCAGCCGGCCCGAAAGGCATTTCCGCCTTCATCATCGAAAAGGGCCTGCCTGGTTTCAGCGTCTCCAAGAAGCTCTCCAAGCTCGGCATGCGCGGCAGCGACACGGCCGAACTGGTGTTCGAGGATTGCGCCGTGCCGGCCGAGACGCTGATGGGCCGGGAGGGAGAAGGCGTGAAGATCCTGATGTCCGGCCTCGATTATGAGCGTGCCGTGCTTGCCGGCGGGCCGCTCGGCATCATGCAAGCCTGCCTCGATGTCGTGCTGCCCTATGTGCGCGATCGCAAGCAATTCGGCAAAGCGATCGGCGATTTCCAGCTGATGCAGGGCAAGATCGCCGACATGTATGTGGCGCTGAATTCGGCGCGCGCCTATGTCTATTCCGTCGCCCGCGCCTGCGATGCCGGCCGCGCGACGCGCACGGATGCTGCTGCCGCGATCCTTTTCGCCAGCGAGAACGCCGTGAAAGTGTCGCTGGAGGCGATCCAGGCGCTCGGCGGCGCCGGCTATACCAAGGAATGGCCGGTCGAACGCTTTTTGCGCGACGCCAAGCTTTACGATATCGGCGCCGGCACCAATGAGATCCGCCGCTACCTGATCGGCCGGGAGCTCATCGCATCATGACGGTGATTTCGACTGCGATCGATCGCGACAGCGACAGCTTCAAGGCCAATGCCAGCAAGAATAAAGCCCTGATCGACGAACTCCTCAATCGTTCGGCGAAAGCGCGCGAGGGCGGATCGCAAACGGCGCGCGAGCGCCATACCGGCAAAGGCAAACTCCTGCCGCGCGATCGCATCCAGCTGCTCATCGATGCCGGCAGCCCGTTCCTGGAGATCGGCACGCTGGCCGCCAACGGCATGTATGATGATGAGGCGCCCGGCGCCGGCATCATCGCCGGCATCGGCCGCGTTTCCGGCCGCGAGGTGATGATCGTCGCCAATGACGCGACGGTGAAGGGCGGCGCCTATTTCCCGATGACGGTGAAGAAACATCTGCGGGCGCAGGAGATCGCCCTGCAGAACCGCCTGCCCTGCCTCTATCTGGTCGATAGCGGCGGCGCCAATCTTCCACATCAGGCCGAAGTCTTTCCCGACCGCGACCATTTCGGCGCGATCTTCTACAACCAGGCCCAGATGTCGGCCGAGGGAATCCCACAGATCGCCTGCGTGATGGGAAGCTGTACGGCCGGCGGCGCTTATGTGCCCGCCATGTCCGACGAAACGGTCATTGTGCGCAATCAGGGCACGATCTTCCTCGCCGGCCCGCCGCTGGTGAAGGCCGCGACCGGCGAGATCATTTCAGCCGAAGAGCTCGGCGGCGCCGAAACCCATGGCCGCCGCTCCGGCGTCGTCGATCATGTCGCCGAAAACGACGAACATGCGCTGCTGCTCGTGCGTGATATCGCAGCCACTCTCAACAGCGTGAAGGCCATTGATATCGACCTGCAGAAGCCACGGCCGCCGAAACTCGATCCCGAGGATCTCTGCGGTCTGATCCCGGAGGATGTACGCTCGCCCTATGATGTGCGCGAGGTCATCGGCCGGATCGTCGATGGCTCGGAACTGCATGAGTTCAAGCCGCTCTACGGCACCACACTGGTCTGCGGCTTCGCCCGCATCTGGGGCATGCCTGTCGCCGTCATCGCCAATAACGGCGTGCTGTTTTCCGAAAGCGCACTGAAGGGCGGGCATTTCATCGAGCTTGCCTGCCAGCGCCGCATACCCTTGCTCTTTCTGCAGAACATCTCCGGCTTCATGGTCGGCGGCCGCTATGAGGCCGGCGGCATCGCCAAGGATGGGGCAAAGCTGGTGACGGCGGTTGCGACCGCGAGCGTGCCGAAGGTCACCGTCATCATCGGCGGCAGCTTCGGCGCCGGCAATTACGGCATGTGCGGCCGCGCCTATCGCCCGCGCTTTCTCTTCACCTGGCCGAACAGCCGCATCAGCGTGATGGGCGGCGAACAGGCGGCCTCGGTGCTCGCCACCATCCGGCGAGACTCCATGGAGGCGCGCGGTGAGAATTGGCCTATTGAAGAGGAGCAAGCCTTCAAGGCGCCGATCCGCGCCGGCTACGAGGCCGAGGGCAATCCCTATTATGCCACGGCTCGCCTGTGGGACGACGGCATCATCGACCCGCGCCAGACGCGGGATGTGCTCGGTCTTGCCTTTTCCGCCTGCCTGAATGCGCCGATCCCGAAAGGGCCGCGCTTCGGCCTGTTCAGGATGTGAGGCGCGGTATGATGGAAAGTCTTCTCATTGCCAACAGGGGCGAAATCGCCCGCCGCATCATCCGCTCGGCCAAGGTGCTCGGCATCCGCACCATCGCCGTCTATTCCGAGGCCGATGCCGGCCTGCCCTTCGTGAGGGAAGCGGACGAGGCGATCGCCGTCGGCCCCTCGCCGGCCCGCGAAAGCTATCTCTCTCAGACCCGCATCCTCCAGGCCGCCCGGAAAACCGGCGCTGCGGCGATCCATCCCGGCTACGGTTTCCTTTCGGAAAATGCCGGATTTGCCGAAGCGGTGGAAAAGGCCGGCATCATCTGGGTCGGCGCACCGCCCGCCGCCATCCGGGCGATGGGGCTCAAGGACGCGGCGAAGGAATTGATGCAGGCATCAGGCGTGCCCGTGACCCCCGGCTATATGGGCGCGGACCAGAGCGAAGAGAGGCTGGCGGCCGAGGCGGACACCATCGGTTATCCCGTGCTCGTCAAGGCGGTCGCCGGCGGCGGCGGCAAGGGCATGCGCCGCGTCGAGCGCGCGCAAGATTTCGCCGAACTACTCGCCTCCTGTCGCCGTGAAGCGGCCGCTTCCTTTGGCGACGACCGCGTTCTGATCGAACGCTATATCGCCAATCCGCGCCATATCGAGGTGCAGGTTTTCGCCGATACGCTCGGCAATTGCGTTCATCTGTTCGAACGCGACTGTTCGCTGCAGCGCCGTCACCAGAAGGTCATCGAGGAGGCCCCTGCCCCCGGCCTCGATGCCGCAACGCGCGCGGCAATCTGCGATGCGGCGGTGAAAGCCGCAAAAGCGGTGAATTATGTCGGCGCCGGCACCATCGAATTCATCGCCGATGCCTCGGAGGGCCTGCGCGAAGATCGCATCTGGTTCATGGAGATGAACACCCGCCTCCAGGTGGAACACCCGGTCACCGAGGCAATTACTGGCGAGGATCTGGTGCTCTGGCAGCTGAAGGTCGCTAGCGGCGAACCGCTGCCGAAAATGCAGGATGAGATCGCCATGAACGGCTGGGCGTTCGAAGCCCGGCTCTATGCCGAAAATCCCGCCGCCGGCTATCTGCCCTCGACCGGCCGGCTCGAACATCTCAGCCTGCCGCAAACCGTCCGTGTCGATAGCGGCGTGGAACAAGGGGATGACATCACCGCCTTCTATGACCCGATGATTGCCAAGATCATTGCCCATGGGTCGAACCGCGAGGCGGCACTTTCGAAGCTCGCATCCGCCTGCGCCGGCATCGAGGTCTGGCCGGTCAAATCCAATGCCGGCCTGCTTACCCGCATCACCGTCGACCCGGATTTTTGCGCAGCTCGGATCGATACCGGCTTCCTCGACCGCCATGGCGATAGCCTTGTGGCAACGAAGCCGAGCGAAATCGCAATCGACACCGCGGCCACGGTGCTTTCAAGAAATACGGATGGTGATCCCTGGTCCGCCCTTGCCGGATTCCGCATCGCCGGCGCGGATGACAAGAGGGTGCGCATCCGTATCGGCGAGCAACTCCTTTGGGGGCAGTCACGTCCGGAGCTTGAGGCAAATGCCGTCACGATCGGTGAAACCACGGTGCTTTTCGACGCCGGCAACGCCTGGCCGATCAGCCTGCCCGTGGCAAGCGAAGTCGAGGCAAGTCAGGGTGCCGGCGATGGCGCGATCCTTTCTCCCATGCCCGGCCTCGTCATTTCGGTGGATGTCGCCGAAGGCGATCGTGTCGCCAAGGGGGACCGCCTGCTGACAGTCGAAGCGATGAAAATGGAACATTCTCTGCGTGCGCCCTTCGACGGCATCGTCGAAAAGCTGCAGGTTTCCTCGGGGATCAGGGTCTCGGAAAACCAGCTGGTCGTCAGCATTGTGAAGGAGCAGGATTGATGGCCGGCCGTTATTTCGACGAGTGGACGGTCGGCGACCGCATCGCCCACGACATCCGCCGCACGGTCACCGAGACCGACAATCTGCTGTTCACGACGCTTTCCCACAATCCGCAGCCGCTGCATCTCGATGCCGATTATGCGGCCGGCACCGAATTCGGCCGGATCGTCGTCAACGGCACCTTCACCTTTGCGCTCACCGTCGGCCTCTCGGTCGGCGACACCACGCTCGGTACGCTCGTCGCCAATCTCGGCTATGACAAGGTGACGATGCCAAAGCCGGTCTTCATCGGCGATACGCTGCGGGTGGAAACGGAGGTGATGGAGCTGCGTCGCTCGAACTCCCGCCCCGATGCCGGCATCGCCACCTTCCGGCATATCACCCTGAACCAGCGCGGCGAGATCGTCTGCCAGTGCCTGCGCACGGCAATGCTGAAGGTGAAACCGTCATGAAGCTGCGCTCGCTGCTCTTTGCGCCCGGTGACCGGCCGGAGCGTTTCGAAAAAGCGCTCACCTCAGGCGCCGATGCCGTCATTCTCGACCTGGAGGATTCGGTTGCGCCCATAAACAAGCCGAAAGCGCGTGAAAGCGTGCACGAATTCGTCTTGCATCATGCCGGCGAGACCCCTCTCCTGATCCGCATCAATCCCCTGGCCTCGCCAGAATTGGAAGGCGACCTTGCCGCTTTGAGCGGCCTTCATCCTTTTGCGATCGTGCTGCCGAAGGCCGAGGGTGCCGCTTCGGTGCTGAAGCTCGCAGGCTCTCTTGCATCTGCAATTCCCATCTTGCCGATCGCAACCGAAACGCCATCCGCGATCTTCGAGATCGGCAGCTACCGGGATGTCGCGACCAGCCTCTGCGGCCTGACCTGGGGTGCTGAGGATCTGTCTGCCGCGATAGGGGCTACGACCGCGCGCAGGACGGATGGCCGCTACACGCCGCCCTACGAGCTTGCCCGCTCGCTCACGCTGTTCGCGGCCCATGCCGCCGCCGTTCCGGCAATCGACACCGTCTATCCCGATTTCCACGATCTCAACGGTCTCAGGGCCTATGTCGGCCGAGCCCGGCGCGACGGCTTTTCCGGGATGATGGCCATCCATCCGAGCCAGGTCGAAACGATCAATCACGCCTTCACGCCGGACGCATCCGAGATCGCCTGGGCAGAGAAAGTCGCCGCCGCCTTTGCCGCCAGGCCCGACGCGGGCGTCATTCAGCTTGACGGACGCATGCTGGACTTGCCGCATCTCAARCTTGCCCTCCGCATCCTGGAGATATCAGGCCGATAGCCAGCGAGCTGCACACTTGACTGTCTTCGGCCAATTAGTCTGACTTCGTCATTCGCTCGGGAGCATTCTGCCCTTCTTCCAGGTAGCCGGCGCCAATGGCGACGTAGAGATCCACATAGTCCTTGGCAACCTCCTGCACGGTGGCTGCAAGGCTTGCCTGGGCATCGGAGACCGAACGTTGAGCGTCCAGGACGTCAAGCAGCGACGAGGCGCCGTCTTTATAGCTCGTCGTTGAAAGCGCGAGCGATTCCTCAGCCGTCTGCACCTGCCTGCGCAGCGGCGCCAGTGTCTGCGTGTCGTGGCGAACCGCCGACAGCGCGTTTTCCACTTCTTCGACCCCGTTCAGCACCGCCTCTTTCCAGGCGAGATACTGGGTCTTGGCATCGGATTTTTCGATATCGACATTCGCACGCAATTTGCCGCCATCGAAGATCGGCAGGTTGAGCGTCGGTCCGAACGACCAGCTGGTCAGAGTTCCGCCACTGGCGCCCGATGATTTGACCCAGCTCGGCGAGATCGAACCGGAGAGCGAGATCGATGGATAAAGCTGGGCCTCGGCAGCACCGATATCGGCGACGGCCGCTGCCAGGTCGCGTTCTGCCTTGCGGATATCGGGACGGTTGCGGATGAGGTCGGCCGGAATGCCGGCGCGAATGTCGCCGCGGAAAACCGGCTGACCGGCGCTTTTCTGCAGTTCGCCCATCAGCGAGGCCGCCGGCATCCCGAGCAGAGTGGCAATGTGATGGGCCGATTCGGTGAAGCTCTGTTGGAGGCCAGGAATGTCGGACTTTGTCGACTGTACCAGACCCTCGGCCTGAACGACATCGAGGCGGGAGGCCGCACCTGCCTTGAGCTGCAGCTGCGTGAGTTCGTAAGTCTGTTGGCGCGAATTCAAGCTCGCCTGTGAAAGCGCGATGCGCTCCTGGTAATAGCGGGCGTCGATATAGCTCTCGACCAGGTCTTTCAGGAAGGTGAGCTTTGCATTGTCGGCCGTTGCATAGGCGGCCCCCAACGAGGCAATCGCACTCTCCTTCGAGCGACGGTATTGGCCGAAGAAGTCGAGCAGCCAGGAAAGGCTGGCCTCGCCACCTGTCGTGTTCGTGGTGCCGATGGTCGTACGCTGCGAACCCTTCTCACCGGACACGGTGTGCGATGCGCTGACATCGAGGCTCGGCAGGCCACCGGCACCGGCAACCGTGACATCGGCGGAAGCCGAATTGATGCGCTCGAGCGCCTGCAGGACATCGAGGTTCTCGCTCAGACCATGAGCCACCAGGCCGTCGAGCTGCTTGTCCCGATAGGCCGTCCACCACTGCGCCGCCACGACATCGCCGTTGCTCTTGCTCCCGCCCTCTTGGAATTTGGCAGGAAGCGGCATCTGTGGGGGAACGTGATCCGGGCCGCTGACGCAGCCCGCCAGGAGAAGCGTAAATGCCGATGCGGCGTAGCGGAGGGATGATATTCTTGTGCAGAGCGACGGAGTCACTGGCGAGCTTTCTGAACCGGGATCGTAGGTTCAGGCTTAGCGGCGCCAACGTTAATGGCGGTAAAGACACTGTAAAGTTAGGTAAAATCGCGGGGAGCCGGATCAGGCTTGGTGGTCAACCGAACCATAGGGCGTCGGTTTTCTGGGAAGCTCCATGGTGATTGCCAAACCTCCGGCATCCGGCAACGACGCATGCACACGCCCGCCATGGCGCTCGATGGCCTGCCTGGTGATTGCAAGACCCAGGCCATATCCGCCTCTCGGTACAGCCTCGTTTCCGCGTGAGAACGGCTGGAAGATCCGTTCGAGTTCGTCCCGCCTGACACCCGGCCCCTGATCGGTGACACAGATTTTGAGCCGCTCGTCCGTCGTCTCGCAAGATACTGATATGCGCGAATGCTCGGCCGTGTACTTGACGGCGTTGCGGACGACGTTTTCGAGCGCCCTGTAGATCAGTTCGCCTTCGACTTCTGCGCGGAAGACGCCCTCGACACTGGTTGTGATTGAGACCTCCCGCGCCTGGGCTTCGAATGCCGCATCGCCGAGAATTTCGTTCAGGAGCTCGATGACATCAAGAATGTGCGTTTTCAGCGGCCGGCTGGATCCCGCAGTCAACCTGGCAAGCGTCAGAACTTCGCCGACCAGTGCATCGAGCCGTTCGACCTCCCGATCCATGCGGTCCAGCATGGCGCCGAGTTTCGCCGGGCTCTGCCGCAGGACGCCGACAGCGGCTTGCAGGCGGGACAAAGGCGAACGCAGTTCGTGGGAGACATCATGGAACAACCGCTGCTGCGCATCCTGAAGCTCCTGAAGCCGAGCGGCGCTGGAATCGAAGTCATGAGCAAGCGCGGTAACCTCGTCCTTTCGGCCGGCCATCTTGTCACCGATGCGGAAGTCGAAGCGGCCATGGGCGAGCGCGCTCAAGCCATCACGCAGATGCACGACGGGACGAATGAGGTACCGGGCGAGTGCACCTGCCGATATCGTGCTCGAAATCAGGATCGCGAGCCACGGTATGAAGGGACCAATGTTGTCGAAGGTGAACGTCGCCTGGACCGGCAGGGAAATCTGATAGCAAACCCCGTCCTTCTGCACGGATCTTGTATCGACGGTCTTTGGAACCGCACAGGCATCGGCTTTCGCAGTTTTGGAGATCGTCAGACCAGACGGTAGCGTCTCTTCGCTTGTGCGCACGAAATGCGTGGCGGCATCTTCGCCATCTCTGGCGAGCACGTTTGCGGTGAGATTCAGGGCGATCGCTCGCCGCTCTTCCTCCAGTTCGCGCGCAAAAGGAACCCCCTGGAGAAAATTGACGAGCAGGAAGATCACGCCGACTGTCGCCGCCATCGTCAGCCAGATCGTCGTGAAGAATTTCCAGAAAAGTCGGGGCATGGTCAGTCCACGAGAAGTTGATAGCCCTGGCCGCGAACGGACTGGATCCAGGATTGTCCGTCCTCTCTCAGTCCGAGCTTCTGACGAACGCTGCTGATATGAACGTCGATACGGCGATCGAACGGGGTCAGCGGCTTGCCGAAGGCCCGCTTCGAAATGTCCTGCTTCGACACGAGCTGGCCGGCGCTGCGGGCGAGGACCTCGATCAGGCTGAATTCCGTGCCGGTCAGTTCCAAGCTTTCGCCGCGCCATTCGGCGATCCTGCTGCTCGGATGTATCACGAGTTTTCCCGCCCTTATCGTGTCGGTCGTTGCGCCGGCCGCCGGCTGGCCTGCCCGGCGGAGGATAGCGCGCAGTCTCGCCGCAAGTTCGCCCGGCGAGCATGGCTTCGGCACATAGTCGTCGGCGCCCAGATTGAGACCCGATATCCTGTCGACGTCATCGCCCCTTGCGGTCAGCATTAGCACCGGGACCTGGCTGAGCTTCCTGATCCTCTGCAGAACCTCGATCCCGTTCATCCGAGGCATCATGATGTCGAGCACGATAATATCGACCGTATTGCCGGCCGCCGCCGCAATGGCGGCGCGACCGTCCGTATCGGTGACGACCTCATATCCTTCTTCGACCAGATATTCCTGCAGAAGCGTCGTCAGCTCGGCATCGTCGTCGATGAGGAGAACCTTGTTCATTCACTTCGTCCGTCATTGTTCCGGGTAAGCCATACAGCACAAACACAGCCGCGCGACCGGGTTTTACCTAACTTAACACTAACTTGACCGCACTTAACGTTCACCCCGTTACTTATCCTGCCATGACATCACCGCGAGCCAGGATCGGGTTGCCTCCACATGAGCCGCAATCCTTCATCGAGTTGGCACAGCTCGGGAAAAGGCACCAATGCCTTCGACCACAAGGAATGCATCGTTGAGAAAACCGCCGAGAATATTCGCTGCCGCTCTTGTTGCGGCAGCGCTCCTGCTTCCCCTGCGCAATGCCATGGCAGATCAATCCGCCGCACCCGCCCTGACCGTCTCGCTGGTGACGCCGGCGCAACGAGACTGGCCGGAAACCGTTCCCGCAAGCGGCTGGCTGAAGCCCTGGCAGGAAGCGATCATCGCTTCCGAGACGAGCGGCCTGCGCGTAACCGAAATCCTGGCCGACGTCGGCTCCGTGGTCAAGAAGGGGCAGACCCTCGTCCGGCTGTCGCAGGACAGCGTCCAGGCCGACCTTCGCAAGCAGGAGGCGGCCGTCGTGACCGCTCAGGCAAACCTGACAAAGGCGAAGGCCAATGCGGACCGGGCTCGGCAGCTCCGCTCTTCGGGCGCCCTTTCGGATGAGAAGATTGTCGAATATTTCGCCGACGAACAGACGGCGACGGCAAGTCTTGCGTCTGAAGAGGCGGCGCTCGACAGCCAGAAGATCAAGCTCGACCAGACGACCGTCACGGCCGTCGACGACGGCCTGATAACCTCGCGATCGGCCGAACTCGGCGCGGTCGTCTCGTCGGGCACCGAATTGTTTCGCCTGGTCCGCCAGCAGCGGGTCGAATGGCAGGCCGAAGTTTCGGCCCGCTACCTCTCACGCATCTCGGAAGGATTGCGCGTCGACATCGACGGGCCGGACGGGCGTCCCATTCAGGGCAAGGTAAGGCTCGTCGGACCTTCGATCGACACCAATACAAGCCGGGCGATCGTCTATGTCGCGCTTCCCCAGGACGTTCAGCCGCGCACCGGTCTTTATGTCACCGGCGCCATCGAACTGACGACCACGCCGGCGCTGACGGTTCCGGAGACAGCGATCGTTTTCCGTGACGGGATAAACTATGTCTTCACGGCCGGCGAGGACAAGCGGGTAAGACGGGTGCGGGTCGAGACCGGCCGCCGCGCCGACGGCGAAGTCGAGATCGTCTCCGGCATAGATTTCTCGGCGAGAGCGGTGACGTCGGGCGGAGCATTTCTGTCGGACAACGATCTCGTGAAGATTGCGGGAGAAGGTTGATGAACTTTTCCGCATTTTCGATCCGCAATCCGGTACCGGCGATCCTGCTCTTTGCGATGCTTGCCGTCGGCGGTTTGCTGGCCTTCAAGCATCTGTCGGTCCAGAACTTCCCCGATATGGACCTCCCGACCATCAAAATTACCGCGACGCTCGATGGCGCCGCACCGGCGCAGCTCGAGACGGAGGTCGCCCGCACGATCGAGGACAATCTTGCCTCGCTGAGCTATCTCGACCATGTCACCACGACGATAACCGACGGCACGGTGTCAATCAGCGTCTCCTTCAAATTGGAGAAAGACAGCGAAACGGCCCTGAACGAGGTCCGCAACGCCGTGGACAGCGCAACGGCCGATCTGCCGGCGCAGATGCAAACGCCAAGCGTCACCAAAGTCACCGTACAGAGTTCGGCGCTGGTCACCTATGCCATCCGGTCTGCCGTCCTCAATGAAACCGAGCTCTCCTGGTTCATCGACAACGATCTGACCAAGGCGCTCCTGTCGGTACCGGGCGTCGGACAGGTCAATCGCATCGGCGGTGTCGACCGCGAGGTTCACGTCGACCTCGATCCGACGACGATGGCCGCGTTCGGCGTGACGGCGACCACTGTGTCGGCGCAATTGAAGTCGGTTCAGGCCGATACGTCAGGTGGCCTTGGGGAGATTGGCGGCACCCGTCAGACATTGCGCACGCTCGGTGCGGTGGCGTCGGTCGATGCTCTGAAAGAGCTCAGAATTCCCCTGGCCAACGGGCAGCAGGTTCGCCTCGACGATGTCGCATCCGTCACGGACAGCTTCGCGGAACGGTCCTCGATGGCCTATCTCGACGGCAAACCGGTGGTCGCGGTCGAGATCAAGCGCTCGAACGGATTTTCGGACAGCAGTGTCGCGGCCGACGTCGACGAGGCGATGAAACAGTTCGCAGCCAAGCATCCCAACGTGCAGATCGAGGAGGCCTACAGCACGCTCGGGCCGATCATCGATAACTACGATGGTTCGATGCACATGCTGTACGAAGGCGCGATCCTGGCGATCATCGTCGTCTGGCTCTTCCTTCGGGACTGGCGTGCGACGATCCTGTCGGCCGTGGCGCTGCCGCTGTCGGTCATACCGACCTTCCTCGTCATGTATCTGGCCGGCTTCAGCCTGAATGTCGTCACCTTGCTGGCACTGTCGCTCGTGGTCGGCATCCTTGTCGATGATGCCATCGTCGAGGTCGAGAACATCGCTCGCCACCTGCAGATGGGCAAGCGGCCGATCGACGCCGCTCTGGAGGCCGCCAACGAGATCGGACTCGCCGTCATCGCGACCACCTTCACGCTGGTCGCGGTCTTCCTGCCAACGGCCTTCATGAGCGGTATACCGGGACTTATATTCCGCCAGTTCGGTATCACTGCCGCGGTGGCGGTCCTCGTCTCGCTCGTCGTCGCACGGCTGCTGACGCCGATGATGGCCGCCTATTTCATGAAGGCCCATCCGAGCGAGGAAAAGGACGGCCGCATCATGCGCGCCTATCTTGCAATCGTGAAAGCCGCCATGAACCGCAGGAAAACCACGGTGGCCGTGACTGCCATCGTCGTCGCACTTTCGCTTGCCACCATCCCACTCCTGAAATCCGGCTTMCTGCCCGCTTCCGACGATGCGCGAGCCCAGATTACGCTCACCATGCAGCCGGGTGCTACTATCGAGCAGACGGACGCCACGACCACGAAGGCGGCCGATATCATCGGCAAGCTCCAGGACGTGACACATGTCTTTTCCTCGGTCGGTTCCGCATCCTCGGGCGGTGGCCCCGACTCCAGCACCACGAGCAGTGTCGGATTCGCCACGATCGTCGCTGTGCTGTCGCCCATCGGCGAGCGTGACCGCAAGCAGTCGGAAATCGAAAACGACATCCGGCAGGCGCTCTCGGTCCTGCCCGGTGTGCGGATCGCGGTCGGCGGCGGCGGCAACGGTACGAAGCTGGAGATCACCCTTGCCAGTGACGATGCCGATGCGCTTGACAGTGCAGGCACGGCGCTCGAAGAGCAGCTGCGCACGCTGCAGGGCATCGGCGCAGTGACATCGACCGCAGCCAGGCAGGCGCCGGAAATCCAGATCACGCCCGACTTCGCCCGCGCAGCAGCGCTCGGAGTGACCTCGAGCGCCATTGCCGAAGCCGTGCGGGTGGCGACGGATGGGGAATACTCCGCCGATCTGCCAAAGCTCAACCTGCCGCAGCGTCAGGTTCCGATCGTCGTTCGCTTCAGCCCCGAGACACGCACGAAGCTCGACGACATCAAGAACATGCGAGTGGCAGGAACGAACGGCAATGTCGATCTCGGATCGATCGCCGATATCCGGATCGGCGGCAGCCCGTCGGAGATCGACCGCATCGACCGGATGCGCAATGTTACGCTTTCCGTCGAGCTCAACGGCCGCATCCTGGGCGACGTCAACCGCGAGGCGCAGGCGCTGCCGGCGCTTCAGCATCTGCCGTCGGGCGTCACTCTCGTCGAACAGGGCGAACTTCAGCGCAGCTCAGAGCTGTTCCAAAGCTTTGGCCTTGCAATGGCGATCGGGGTGTTTTGCATCTACGCGATCCTCGTCCTGCTCTTTCACGACTTCCTGCAGCCGTTCACGCTTCTGATGGCTCTGCCACTCTCGCTCGGCGGCGCGCTGGTGCCGCTGGTGGTGACCGGAACCAGCTTCTCGATGTCGGCCGTCATCGGGCTGCTCATGCTCATGGGCGTGGTGACGAAGAACTCCATCCTTCTCATCGAATACGCGATCATGTCGCGCCGTCAGGGCATGCCCCGGTTCGATGCCCTCGTGGATGCCTGCCACAAGCGCGCACGACCGATCATCATGACCACGATCGCCATGGCATGCGGCATGCTTCCGGTTGCACTCAGCCTGACGGGCGGCGATTCCAGCTTCCGGCAGCCGATGGCAATTGTGGTGATCGGCGGCGTGATGATGTCAACGTTGCTCAGCCTCGTCGTCATCCCTGTCATCTTCACCTTCGTCGACGACCTCAACGAAGCGCTCAAGCGCCTCGTTCACCGGACCGGGCCTGACACCACCGACGCGGAACCGCAGGCATCCAACGATCGAGCAGCGATCGCCTTCAAGCCCGAGCTTTCGAAGCGAGGGCAAGGTCAGAGATGACCTCCTCTCGGCGAGCTATCGGCCAGATGGTCGCGCGCCCGATGCGGGCGACGCCCGAAGACCTTCATGGCAACCTCTTCGGTCGAATTCCTTCCCCCGGAACGAGACCGCGGGACGTGTACCCCCGCAGGCGGCCTCGCGCCGCCTGCGCGTCCTGCCACCACTACAGCGTCGAGCGTCTTTCAGACGCACAAAGGACGCTGTAACCCTTTGAATTTCTGCATAATTCCTAAAGAGAATTTCGATTTCAGGAATTATGCGCCAGGGAGGCGGTCGGATAATGGACCGTTGAAACGGCTTTGGCTTTGAAAACAGGCCCGATGCGAGTACTGATCGCCTTGCTCTCTTTCGCTTTTGTCTTACCTGGGTGCACCGAGACCATGGACAGAGCGCTCGATGCGAAGGAGGCGGAAACGGCTTCGATTGCCGGTTATGGCGAGATTCGGACATATCTGGATGCTCGGCTCGACGAAGCGCCGAAAGATATCGATTGGGAGCCGGCGACCAAGCGGGATCGCGTCGACGTGCTGATGATTTCAGGTGGCGGCGCCGGCGGCGCCTTCAGCGTCGGCGTCCTTTCCGCGTGGAGCGCAACGAAAACCCGTCCTCGGTTCGATATCGTGACTGGTGTAAGCACGGGGGCCCTGATCGCGCCTTTTGCATTTCTCGGATCGGCCTATGACGACACTCTGGTGCACCTCTACACGAGCGGCGTCGCCGAAGAGCTTGCAAGCAGCAAGCGAGCCAGCGGATTGATTGGTCCGAGCTTGCTCAAAGCCGATCCTTTGCGGCGAATGATCGAGCAATTCATCACGCCGGCAATCCTGCGGCAGGTTGCAGCCGAGCATTGCAAGGGCCGCCGCCTCCTCGTCCTGACGACCAACCTCGACACGCAGAGAGCCGTTGTTTGGAACATGGGCGCCATCGCAGCCAGTGGTCGGCCGGATGCGCTGAGGCTGTTTCAGGACATCATGGTAGCCTCGGCAAGCATACCGGGCGTTTATCCGGCGGTGATGATAAAGGCCGAATCCGGAGGACACCGCTTCGAGGAAATGCATTCGGATGGAGGTTCGGCCTCTCAGGTGCTGATGCTCCCGCAGGCGCTCCTGACGAGCTCCCATCGCCTCGGCCCGGCAAAGCGGACGGCCGTTAATTTTTACGTAATCGTCAACAATGCACTCATGCCCGAATTTGCCAAGACGCCCGACACAACGCTATCCGTGATCGCAAGAGCGTTCTCTATTTTCGTCAAATCCCAGACGCAGAGCGCGCTGACGGCGCTCTATAACTATTCAAAATTGACGGGTGCGCATTTCCACCTCGCATCGATCGACGTGCAAGTTCCCTATTCCATGCTCGATCCGTTCAACACTCAGTACATGTGCGCCGTCTACAATCTCGGATATGCAGAGCTCATGGCTGGAACCCTGTGGAGAGATAGCCCGGTTTTTCGCTGATCGACCGCAAGTCGCCGACGAATTGACGAGCGTCGGGCGTCACTCTCGTCGAACAGGGCAAACTTCAGCGCAGTTCGGAGCTGTTTCAGAGCTTCGGCCTCGCCATGGCGATCGGCGTGTTCTGCATCTATGCGATCCTCGTCCTGCTCTTTCACGACTTCCTGCAGCCGTTCACGCTTCTGATGGCTCTGCCGCTCTCGCTCGCGGAACGAGACCGCGGGACGTGTTCCCTCGCAGGCAGCCTCGCGCCGCCTGCGCGTCCTACATCTTCTCTGCCAACAGCGTACCTCGCCCGCATCGCAGAAAGAACCTTTACCAAACTTTACACTTCCTTAACCGCGCTTAACGTCCACGCGGCTATTAGAGTTCGATCTCAGTTCAATCCGGAGTGTCGTGTGTCCAAGGCACATCGCAATATTCTGCGTTGCCGCTTCGCGGAGCGGAAAATCATATTTGCCGAGATTTGGCGGTGGTTGCTGAAGCTTGATTCAAAGAATTATATCTCAATTGCTGTTTTCTTAAGTCCCGGGATCCAATCAGGCCGCGCAGAAAACGTTCGAATAGAGCGTCATGCTCTACTGGACGACATTTCAATTGGAGGAACGGGGTGATCGATGCTCCGGGTGATCAGGGCGCGTTTGCCGGACAGATCGAACAGTTAAACAGGGCAGCACGCCCTATCTCATGCTGAACATTGCCGGGCGTCATGACAATGGGGGCATCGCTTCGAAATCGGGCAAGGCGCCGCTTGCGTAGCCGACCGCCCCCAGCGAAGCGATGGCTATCCGTCCGTCGCGGATCGACAGGAGCGGTCCGTCACCACCCTGCTCGTAGAGATCAGGATGGGCCGCGGCGAAGCGCGCCTTCTCGGCCTGCGGCGCACCCTGCATGCCTGCCACATAGTGATGGCCATTGCGCTCGACATGAGAGAGGCCGAGCAAGGAGACCAGCGCCAGATCCTGCTGCACGGCAAGCCCCGCCTGGCAGGTCAGATCCTCGCCCGAGAGGAACAGTCCCGGCGCGGTTCCGGTTCTGATGCGGATCGCCTTCATGAGCGAGCGGTAAATGCCCTTGCAGGTTTTCGAGGAGACGCCGGTATAACCGAGCCGCCTGGCGGCGGCGAAGGCGCCGTCGCCGTCGTCGCTCTCATCGATCAGGAAGGGCAATTGCGCCGCCAGGTCCCCCAGCGGCGTTTCCATGGTGATCGCGCGCGAGAACGGCTGCTCGACAAAGGCAATGGCCGCGCGCAACCGCGCCAGCCGGGGGGTCGCCTCGATTTGCGCCAGCAAGGCGGCAAGCTGTTCGGCGGCGCCAAACTGTTCGTTGCCATCGACCGTCACCCGATAGTCGGGCAGGAGGTCCAGCACGGCGGCGATCCGCGTCAGGCGGTCGATATCGGCATCGATCGCGCCCGAAAGCTTGATCTTGAACCAGCGGTTGCCATAGCGGGCAATCACCGCCTCGAGGCTTTCCGGCAGGCCGTCACCGACGGGATGGACGATATCGCCCTCGCTGATCGGATCGACAAGCCCGATCGTATGCCGGGCCGAGATCGCGCCGGCAGGGCGAAGGCTGGCGAGCATCGCCGAGGCGGCGTCCGCGTCGATGTCGCCGGGCAGCATGGGACCGCCGATGCCGACGAGATTGCCCCGCACCGCATCGAAGAAGGAAATGCCTGCCAGGCGGCAATAAGCATCGAGCGCGGCGCGGGCGATGAGCGACGGACCGAAACCGGCCGCCAATGGATTTCCAGGCAGGCGCCGAACAGTCTCCATCTCGTTCAGACGGGCGGTGGCAAACAATGTCGCCGGCGCAGACGGTTCGAGCGAAGCAGCCGCAGCGGTGCGGATCGAGGTGCGCAACTGATCGACATTCTGCGCCGGCGTCAGCACCGGGTTCTTGTCGAACCATTTCGGCACCATCATCTCGGCGGCCGCGCCAAGGGCGGTTCGTCCCTCTTCATCCTCGACGCGGACCCTGAGGAAGGCTTGCGGCGCCTTTTCGAGGGTTGCCGCACCAAAGCGGAACGGCAGGCGCAGCCTGATATCGCGCTCGAAGGCGTCGATCTCGATCACTCTGATGCGCGGCGCCGTCACGGAACCTCCAATGTTACTGTCCACGATCATGCCATCCGGTCGAGCATGGCGCGCGACACTTCGTGATGGAGCGGTTCCCGGCGAAGCAGCCGGCCGATCTCGTCCACCATGGCTTGGCCTTGGGCGAAATGCGCCTCTTCAGTGTGACCGGCGGCATGCGGCGAAATGGTGACATTGGCCATTGCGGGGTCGCGGAAGGGGCTATCTGGAGGCAGCGGCTCGTCGTCAAAGACATCCAAGGCCGCCTCGAAACGGCCGGAGCGGATTTCGGCGAGCAGTGCCGTTTCGTCGACCAGTTGTGAGCGCGCCGTGTTGATGAACAGCGTGCCGGGACGCAATAGCGCCAGTTCGCGGGCGCCGATCATACGGCGCGTTTCCGGCAAGACAGGCGCATGCATCGAGATCACGTCGCTTTGAGCCAGCATATCGTCCAGCCCGGCACTGACAACGCCGAGTGCCGTGGCCTCGCTATCACTCAGAAACGGATCGACGACCAGCACGCGGCAACCGAATGGAACGAGCAGCCGCATGACCGCCCGCCCGACATATCCGGCGCCGACGATGCCGACCGTTCTGGCGCCAAGTAATCTCTGCGGCACGGCGGCGCGGACGTCGAGCCATTCGCCGCCGTCGCGCAACTGATGATGCAGCCGATGAATGCCGCGCATCGCCAGAAGCGCCTCGGCGACGACGAACTCGGCAACCGAGGCGGCAATTTTCGAGGCGGCATGGGTAACGCGAATGCCATCGTCGAACAGACGCGCCGGGACTAGTGTGCGGACGCTGCCTGCCGAATGGGCGACAAGGGCGAGTTGCGGATGGCGCTGACGCGCGGCGGGATCGAATGGGGGCGTGCCCCATCCGGTGAGACATGCCGTGGCGCCCTGCAGCAGCTGGTCGACATCGGCTGCGTCGATCGTGGCGGCGGTCGGCCAACGCACCTCGCCAAGGACGTTCAACTGGGCAATCGCCGCATCGTCCAGCATCATCCGGCGGGTCTTTTCGGTCAGCAGTACGGCGATAACGGGAGCCTGTTCAATCATGGTTCTACTCTTTCGCTGCGGCGACCAGGCGCCTGAGATGGGCAAGATCGGCGCGGACCTTGTCGAGCGCCTGCTCTCGGGAGACGCGGTATTGGGAATGCATCGAGAGCACGCCGGCAAATCCGGTTGCCACCAGATGCGAAACGATTTCGTTCCAGGGCACCATGCCTTCATCGAGCCCATACCAGTCCGAATGCCAGGCGCGTTGGCCGTGGGATCCGTAAGCGCCGGGAAACCAGCCGCTGTTCTTGACGCCCATGCAGCAGAACCACGGATCGAGAATATCGAGGGTCAGACGCCAGTCTTCGCTTCCCTCGCGAATGATCTGGTTGGCCGGATCGGGATAGGCGCCAATCCGGATCGGATCGCGCCCGGCCAGCATTTGCACGGCCAGCGCGCCCGAACTGTGCAGGGTGCCGCCGTGAAGCTGGAGGGTGAGCGTGATGCCGAAGCGTTCGGCCAGGCGCTCGAAGCCGTCGAGATCGTGCCGCGCCTCATCGACCTGGGCCTGCCAGCGCCGCGACGGGTCGTAGCGCCAGAAGCCAAGCCGGACCTGCCCGATGCCAGCCTCGCCGCAACAACTAAGAAGCCGGGATGCGGCATCGTCGGGCCGGGTGGAATCGATGGTCGCTATCGGTGTGCGCAGGCCGGCCGCGGCAAAGAGCTTTACGGCATTGGCAATCTCCTCCGGCCTGTCTGGGGAAACGGCATGGCCATCGCGAATAAGGAGATCGGCACAGTCGAATCCCAAACCGGCCGTGATCCCGGCCGCCTTCTCGAGCGGCAGGCCCTCCAGGGTCTTGGTGAAATAGGCAATATCCATGGATCAGATCCAAAAGAGGAAAGCGTCGTTCATGAGCGGCAGACACAAAGTTCGCTGCGGCGACCGAATGCATCGCGGGCGCACACCCCATAACGCACGCCCTGTGGCGGCGACATGTGCAGGAATGCCGTCGAGATCAGCGGCGCTGAACTGACCTTTTCAAAAGCCGCGCCATCGGTGCTGACCAGGACATCGTAGAAGATGGCCGGGCTGGCATCGCCGGCAGCCCAGAAGAGCATGCGCTCTTCCCGGCCGCCAAGACCAAGGTAGCGTTCGACGACAAGGCGGCTCGGTGCCGCCGGGGGCGCGCCGATATCGGGAACGACAAGCACCTGCGTCAGCGACGGCAATGGCACATCCAGATCGACGCTGATCCGGCCTTCGTCGCAGTCGACGACGCTGATCGGATGCAGCAAAGCGGGCTCCTGCGCCCGGCGCAGGTCGGCAAACTGCGCCTCGGTCGGTGCGGGCGGCGCGCCGACCGGCTCGAAGAGCCCACGCGGATTGCTTTCGTCGCGCTGGGCCTCCCAGACCTCCATCGGATTGGTGAATTCCTCGTCGATGCGCAGCAGGCAAAGCGCGTGGCGGCCGGGAACCAGGCCGCTCACCTCGAGGCGGACGGCGGTCCGGCCCGAACGGTTGATGGCATCGACGCTATGGATGAGGCTGATGGAAACACCGCCGCCCGGCAGCCGCGTCGGCAGGATCGCCAGGCCATCCTGGTCGGGCGCAAGCGGCGGTTCGGCCGTCACCTTGCAAACGGTATCGCCAAGCGTTGCCAGCAGTTCCATCGATGTGAGGCCGGGCTTCTTGATGATGTCGAAGGGCGGCKCCCTGTCGACGTCCGTGACCAGCATATCCAGATTGGTCTTGTGCTCCCATTGCGCCTTGGTGAAATTGCGCGAACCGAAATAGGCAAAGATCGTGCGCTGGCTCCAGCCGCCGATAAAGGCGTGGTCATTGCTCAGAAAGGTGAAATTCGCCGCTTTCGGGGCGATGATGCGCCGGTCGTGTTGTTCGATGATGCGGGCGATGATGCCGGCGTAATAGGCTTTGCCGTGCCAGCTATGGTGATCGCTCCAGCCGAGCTGCGGATCGCATTCATCGTTGATGATGGGCAGGCCCGCCAGACGCGGGTGATGCTCCTTGAGATAGTCGACGACGAGAAGCGTGCGGTCGACGATACCGTTGGTTTTCGGGGTCAGGTCTTCCTTGCTGCCGTTGACGCCCTTTTCGTGGATCGAGATGTAATCGAGGCGCGGCGGGCCGTCACCGCTGAGGCAACTCGTGCCGCTGTCACAATGGGCCATGAGGGCGCGAAAGATCGGCGACAGCGTGCGGGCGGTGCCAGGCCCGCCCATCGGCAGGCTGGGATCGATGGCATCGAGCCCGGCGACGCAGGCGTCATAGTAGTTGGTGTAACCCTTGATCCCGTAGGTCCACCAGCCGGAATCGGCCTCGTTCGTCGTTTCGAAATACCATGTGCGCAGTTCGTCCATGCCGTAACGCGCGCCATAGCGGTCGACCGTCGCCGTCACCAGATCCCGCCAGCGCCTGACCTGATCCATGTCTTCATAGTCGGTGAACAGGCCGGATGGGTTGCCCATCAGCTCGAAGAACGGCTTCAGCCGGTGTTCGATCATCACGTCGAGCGCGCGATCGAGCAGCGACCAGTCGTAGCCGGCCTCGCCCTTCGCGCTCAGCAGATTGTAGAGATAATGCACACGCAGGAACTTGATGCCCTCATTCGGCAGGCCACCGATATAGGCAAGCATCTGCCGCATCTCGGGCTCGAGCAGCAGCTCGGCCGGCGAAAAGCCGGTGCCGCGCCAGAACCGATTGAACGGGCGTACCGCTTCACCGGCATCAACGTTTATTCGCGTACGTTCACGCATGGGTCGTCTCTCCTTGGGCGGAAGTTTGGCAGTGCGCCGCAATGCCGGCGCACGAGACCAGGAGCCGGATTATTTGAACTTGTCGCGCATCGCATCGATGCCGGGGATGGTATTGGTCAGATGCTGATGGGCGGGATCGAAGCGCTGGATCAGCCCCCGGCGATGCTTGCCGACGAGAATGGTAAAGATATAGCCCCGGTGCCCCGGCGAGGTGACCGTCGGGTGGTAACCTCGATCGACCAGGACAGTGTCGCCGTTGCGGGTCATGAGGATCTTGACCGGACCGTCTTCGTCATAGGTGATCTGGCTGCCGAAACCGGTCTCGGGCTGGAAGCGGTAGTGATAGAGTTCTTCGTGCCGGGTCTCGACATCGCCGTCTTCGGTATCGTGCTTGTGGGGGGGATAGCCGGACCAGCAGCCTTCGCCGGCATAGAGTTCGCTCACCAGCAGGTTGCCGCAGCGTCCGTTCTGCCGTTGGCCGAGCAGATGGACGATCCGCCGCTGGCTATGCGTGTCCGACGAACCGACATTGACCGCATCGACCTCATCCGGCGTCACCCGAAACGGGGCGTAGCGCGTGTCGCAGAGGCCACCGGCGATGGCGACTTCCGCCGCCGCGCCACGAGCCGATATCCGGACATTGGCGCCGACGGGCGCGTAAACCGAGTCCGCATCGCCTCCCCAGATATCGGCTCGTCGGCCCACCGCTTCGAACATGATGCCATCCACTTCGATATCCACCTGACCCGACAGCACGACGTAGAGGCTTTCGTGCGCGGGTAGCCGCCGGATGTCCTGCTCGTTGGAGGCGAGCGTGACGAGATCGAAGTAGATGAGATCGAGCGTCGTGGAGGAGGTATCCACAATCGGACGCTGCTCGGAGCGTGGAATGAATTCGGGCATCAATTGAACTCCGGAACGTTACGGTCGGCAAAGGGAATAAGCGTCAGGGATTCGGCGTAATGACAGGCCACTGCGTGCCCATCGGCGGTGACGGTGCGCAACGCCGGCACCTCCTGCTTGCAAAGCTCGGTGGCGTAGCGGCAGCGCGGATGAAATGCGCAGCCGGGAGGCGGATGGGCGGGATCGGCAACCTCACCCGCCAGCCGGATGCGCTGGCCGTGGCGGCGCATCCGCGGATCGGCGATCGGCACGGCCGAGAGCAGCGCTTCGGTGTAGGGGTGGAGCGGACGCGAGAAGATCTGCTCCGTCGGCGCCTTTTCGACGACCCGGCCGACATACATGACGGCGATATTGTCCGAGATGTGCCGGACGACCGAGAGGTCGTGAGCAACGAAGAGATAGGTCAGACCGAACTGTTCCTGCAGGTCCTGCAGCAGGTTGATGGTTTGTGCCTGCACGCTGACATCGAGCGCCGAAACGGCCTCATCGGCGATCACCAGCCGCGGATTGGACGCCAGCGCCCGGGCGATGCCGATGCGCTGGCGCTCGCCGCCGGAAAACGCATGGGGATAGCGGTGCATGTATTCAGGCCGCAGGCCGACGCTCTGCATGAGGTCGGCGACCCGGTGCTCGAGTTCCCGGCCCTTGGCGATGCCGTTGACACCAAGCACCTCGCCGATGATGTCGATGACCGGAAGGCGCGGATTGAGCGAAGATTGCGGATCCTGAAACACGATGCGCAGGTCGCGATGGATTTCGTCGAGCGCAGAACCCGACAACGCCGCGAGATCGACCGTGCCGCCGCTGCGGCTGCGATAGCGGATTTCGCCGCTGGTCGGCTGATAGATGCGCAAGACCGTGCGGGCAAGCGTGGACTTGCCGCAACCGGACTCCCCGACAATACCGAGTGTTTCGCCATCCTCGACACGAAGCGAAACGCCGTCGACTGCCTTGACGTGTCCGACCACACGCCGGAACGCGCCCTTGCGAATGGGGAAATGCATCCTGAGATCGTTCAGTTCGAGCAGCGGGCTTGGTTGCGTCATGGGATCGACCATCATTGTCTTCCTTCGTAAAGCAGACAGCTGGCGACATGCCCGTCGCCGATGGCGACGGGCTGCGGATCATTTTGGTCACACAGGCCCGCCCTTGCCTCTTTGCATCGGGGATGAAAGCTGCAGCCCTGGGGCCGGTTGAAGCGCGAGGGCACCATGCCATCGATGATCGCAAGCCGTTCGGTGGGTTGCCCATGCATGCGCGGCACCGATTGCAGCAGAGCCTTGGTGTAGGGATGAACAGGTGCGTGGAAGATCATGTCGACATTGCCTGCCTCCACGACCCGGCCGACATACATGACGACGACCTCGTCGGCGATTTCGGCCACCACACCGAGATCATGGGTCACGAACAGCACCGAGAGCCCGAATTCGGCCTGCAGCGAGGCCAGGAGATCGAGGATATTGGCCTGGGTGGTCACATCGAGCGCCGTCGTCGGTTCGTCGGCGATCAGCAGCTTGGGGCGGCAGGCGAGCGCCAAGGCGATGCAGACGCGCTGGCGCATGCCGCCGGAAAACTGGAAGGCATAGTTTTCCATGCGCTCGGCCGGCCGCGGGATGCCGACCAGAGCCAATGTCTCGATGGCATGTTCGCGCGCCTCCTTCTTTCCCATCTTCAGATGCAGGCGGATCACTTCGACCATCTGGTTGCCGATCGTATGGACGGGGGAAAGGGCCGCCATCGGCTCCTGGCTGATCAGTCCGATCTGGGCACCGCGGATTGCCCGCATGTCGTGGCCGCGCGGATCGAGCGCCGCCAGGTCGACGAAGGGTGCTGACGGATCCGGCCGGTAGCGGATTGCTCCCGAGACGATCCGCCCTCCCCGCGGAACCTGGTTGAGGATCGAGCGGCCGGTGATGCTCTTGCCCGAACCGGATTCGCCGACGACGCAGACCGTCTTGCCGCGCGGGATGGAAAAGGAGACGCCGTCGACCGCCTTGATGGTGCCCGCACCACCGAAGAAATGGGTCCTGAGGTCGTCGACCTCGATCAGCGGGTCGCGATCCCCGTGCCGGCCGTCGGCTGCGGCAAAATTGGGATCAGTATTCATAGGGATCTGCAGCATCGCGTAGTCCATCACCGAGGAAATTGAGGGCGAGCACGGTGACGATCACCGCGAGACCGGGAAGAAACAGCCAGGGTGCGCTCGAGACGGCGAGAATGTTCTGCGCCTCCTGGAGCAGCACGCCCCAGCTCACCACCGGCGGGCGCAGGCCGATGCCGAGGAAGGAGAGCGCGGTTTCTGCGAGAATCATCGTCGGGATGGCGAGCGTCACCGAGGCGATGATATGGCTCATGAAGGATGGAACCATGTGCCGCCAGATGATGCGCATCTGCGAGCAGCCGTCGAGACGGGCGGCGATGACGAAGTCTTCCGTCTTGAGCGACAGAAAGCGGCCGCGCACCACCCGCGCCAGGTCGGTCCAACCGATCAGCGACAGGATGATCGTGATCCAGAGATAGACCAGAATCGGATCGGCGCTGATCGGAACGGCAGCCGCAAGGCCCATCCACAACGGGATGGTCGGGATAGAGTTGATGAGTTCGATGGAGCGCTGGATCACATCGTCTACCCAGCCACCGTAGAGCCCCGAGATGCCGCCCAGGATGATGCCGAGGATGAGGCTGATTGCGACCCCGATCAGTCCGACGGACATAGAAACGCGCGTGCCGTGGACCGTCCGGCTGAAGACGTCGCGACCGAGGCGATCGGCGCCGAACAGGTAGAATGGTTTGCCCATCTCGATCGGGCCGATCAGGTGCCGGTCGAAATTAAACAGCCCCCAGAGCCGGTAGGGTTCGCCCTTGACGAAGAAGCCGAGGGGGATGACGACGGCCGGATCGGGCACGTAATTGCGGCTGAGCGCGATCGGGTCAACCTTCATCGAATAACCGTTGACGTAGAGCGGATGAAACTGCCCGGCCGCGTCGTAGCCGGCGAACTTGATCTGCTGCGGCGGCGCATAGGTGTAGCGGGAATCGTAGGTCTGCGATGAGACCGGGGCGAGAACCTCGGCAAACAGGGCAACCAGGTAGATCAAAAAGATGACGACGCCCGCCGCCACCGCCAGGCGATGGCGACGGAAGCGCCGCCAGATGAGCTTCCACTGCCCGGCGACCGCGTCGGAATTCTGGATCAGTTCAGGTGATAGCGCGATGGCTTGATCGGTCATTGATATGGTCCTTCAGCCGTTGCGAATGCGTGGATCGAGCCAGGCGAGCAGCAGATCCGAAATCAGTGTGCCGATCAGCGTCAGCATGCTCATCAGCAGGATGAACGTGCCGGCCAGATACATGTCCTGAGCAAAGAGGGCGTTGAGCAGCAGTGGCCCGGTGATCGGCAGGCTGAGAACGATGGAGACCACCACCGAGCCGGAGACGAGGTGCGGCAGCACCCAGCCGACGGTCGAGACGAACGGGTTGAGTGCTACCCGCACCGGATATTTCAACAACAGCCGGATTTCGCTCAAGCCCCGGGCGCGGGCCATGTCGACATAGGGCTTGTTGAGCTCGTCGAGCAGGTTGGCGCGCATGATCCGGATCAGCGCTGCAGTGGCGCCGGTGCCGAGAACGACGACCGGGATCCACATATGCGAAATGAGATCACCGAGCTTGGCCCAGCTCCAGACCGCATTGATATAGGCGGGTGAAAACAGCCCGCCGGTACTTTGGCCGAAATACTGTGCCGAAACATACATCAGCACCAGCGCCAGCAGGAAGTTCGGGATGGCAAGGCCGAGAAAACCGAAGAAGGTGGCGACGTAATCCCCCACCGAATATTGCCGCACGGCCGAATAGATGCCGATCGGAAAGGCCACCGCCCAGACGAAGAGCAGCGTAGTGACCGAGACCACCATCGTCAGGCCCATGCGGGCCCAGATCAGCTCGCTGACCGGCTTGTTCCAATCGAGGGACTGGCCGAAATCGCCGCGCAGCAGGATACCGCTGATCCATTTCCAGTATTGGACCGCCCAGGGCTGATCGAGGCCATAGCGTTCACGCAGGCCGGCGATGACGCCGGGATCGATCGTTTCGTTCTGCGAGGCAAGACGCGCGGTCATCGCGGTCAGGAAGTCGCCGGGCGGCAACTGGATGATGATGAAGGTCACGACGGAGATCGCGAACATCATCGGGATCATGTAAAGCAGACGTCTGATGATGAAGCCGGCCATGGTCAAGCTCCTTCAAACGGCGATCGCCGATCGGATGATTGGGACTGGGCTGGTGTTGATGGGGTGGCGCCCGTCGACGCCATCCCTGTCGGTCGCGTGCCGTTACTGCTGGTAGTAGAAGGTCTCCGGTTTGGCCGGTCCCGGTGTCATGTAGAACGATGTGCTCGGAATGACCTTCGGGACATTGCGCATATTGGTCTTGACGATGCCGACGCGGTCCGGCTCCAGGTTGGTGCCGATGACGTAGAATTCGTCACGGGTGATCGCCAGCAGCTCCTTCATCGCCGCCAACTGCTTTTCGAGCGTCGGCGCTTCCTGCACCTGCCGGTAGAGATCCATCTGCTTCTTGGCCGCGGGGCTCGGTTCTTCAGCGTTCGGATCCTTGGGGTTCTGGTAATAGAGGCCCCAGGCCGTCGCGAAGCTCGATTCATATTCGTGCGGGAAATACCATTTGGGATCGAGCAGGCCGAGGAAGTCGTAGCCACCGCCGCCAACCCATCCAAGGCCGTCATTCTCATTGTTCTGCAGGCGGGAGAAGATCAGCGAACGTTCGGCCGGGCGGGGCTGCATGTCGATGCCGACGGCCCGCCAGTAGCGCTGGATCRTCTCGAGGGCGTCCACCTGGATCGGGCTTCCGGTCAAGGCGTCGATCGCAAAGGTGATCCGCTTGCCGTCCTGACCGAGGCGGTAGCCTTCGGCGTCATGTTTGGTAAGGCCGGCCTTGTCGAGATACTGATTGGCGAGATCGACATTATATTCCAGATACTGCGTCGCCATCTTCTCGTCGTAGAGCGCGGTGCCTTCACGCGGCGCTGCCTGATAAGGCTTGGCCTGTCCGGCATAGATCAGCTGGTTGAGCTCTTCGCGGTTGATGGCGTAGCTGAGGCCGATGCGGAAATCCTTGTTGGAAAAGACAGCGCGCAAGGCCGGATTCTTGTGGGTCTGGTTGAGGGTGATCAGCAGGGCGTTCGACCACGCCGGCCGGGCGATGAACAGGCCGTAGCCGCCTTTCTCCTGGTTCTGCACGATCACCGTACGGGCGTCCGTCGTCTCGATGAAGCGGTTCTGCATGTCGATTTCGCCGCTGATCGCCTTCAGGATGATTGCCTGGGTGTCCTGCATCACATCGATGGTGATACGATCGAAGTAAGGCAGCTGGTTTCCTGCGGTATCCACTTTGGCATAGTATGGATTGCGCTCGGCGACGACCTGGGTGGTGCCGTTATAGGGCGCGGTCAACACCCAGGCATCGAGCGTTGGACGGCCGAGATCGCGCCAACGGCCGGGAAAGCCGATCTTGTTGTTGAAGAGCTGCACCCAGTCGGTTGCACCGGCTGCCTTCACCAGGGCGTCGACGCCGTCGGGATTGAAATCCTTGTGGAATTGCTTGAGGTAGTGCGCCGGTGCGGCCGCCAGAATATCGGAGCCGCGAACGGTCGCCATATTCATCAGGAACAGGCCGTTTGGCGCGGCAAACTTGAAGACGACCTTGTCGTCGGCGAGCTTTTCGACCTTGACGGTCTCTCCGCCTGCGGTCAGCCAGTCGGGTGCTGCAGGCGTGATCTTGGTGTTGCGCAGCACGTTCTCGTTCCACCACACCAGATCGTCCGCGGTAAAGGGCTCGCCGTCCGACCAGCGTGTGCCTTCCCGCAAGGTGAACGTATATTCGGTGGCATTGTCATTAACCTCGACGCTCTTGGCGATATCGGGGATCACCTCGGTCCATTCCGGATTCCAGCGAACCAGTCTCGTATATCCGATCGAACGCTCGATCTCGCTGTCGCCACCACCAAAGGTGGCCGTGCGCCAGGTACCGCCATAGGTACCGACCGATTCAAGTGGTGTGAGCACCAGCGGCTCCTTGGGCAAGCGCTTTTCGACCGGCGGCAGCTTGCCGGCATCGACCAGCGCCTTTAATTCCGGCGACTCCTCAAAGCCGAATGCGGCACCGGCCCAGCCGGCACCCATGAGGATCGCCGCGGCAACGGTCGAGACAACCTGCCGTCTTAAGATTCTGACGTGTTGCATTCCTTCCTCCCAATATTCCGCTCTAGGTTATCGTTAACGTATTCTCCTTTTTCTCTAACGTTATCGTTACCGTTAAATCCTGTCAAAGAGATTCTCAACGCCTTACACTGGCCCGATCATCCTTGGCTTTCCTGGAAATTATGTTAGTTATCGTTATCGTGACTACCTGCACCTTCTAAAG